>JAQICW010000510.1 GCA_027858355.1 Desulfobacula sp. | reverse complement strand
CGGACTATTAGGACAATAGTAAAAAGCAAGAAGATTTTTAAAAAATATCTCATAAATTCAATAACTTATATTTTTAGACTTTTTACGAGTCCATCAAGATTGATCCGACCATGATCATCCTGTCATCCGTTCCCCTGGCATTTTTTGTCTTTAAAAAGGCCAAGATGTTTTATCTCTATCGGAGCCGGGTAAAGGCGACCATTACCCAGACATTGGCTTCTGCCATCGCGGGTCTTTCTTTGTCCCACACCATTTCCAAGGCCATTATGTTTGGTTTTGTAACCAAGAACCTGCCCTTTTTCAGAACACCGAAAAAAGTCGAAGGCATGGCCTTCTGGAATGCCCTGCAGTCAGCCCGGGAAGAGGGACTGGTGATGATAGCACTCGTGCTGGCAGCCTATGTCATTATCCAAAAGCAAGGATCTGAGACCCCGGATGTCCTGGTGTGGATTATGGTCCTGCTGGTCCAGGCGATTCCCTATCTGGCCGCCGTAATGATGTCCATTGTCAGCGCCTTTGCCCAGCTGCCGGCCAAAAGGCTGATTGATACCATTACAGCACCCCCAGAAGCAGCTTCTCCCGTCGGCACACAAGACCGGGTCAAGAATCCAGCAGGTTCAGTTTCACCCCTTTAAAGGAGGCTGGCTTGATTCTTTTTGCTTCAGGTCGTAAATGATTTGATGGATGGTTTGGGATAACTCAGGAATTTTTATCCGGCAAACATCAAAGATGACATCTGCATCCATTTCAAAATAGTGGTGGCTGATGATATCCCGCATTCCCTTTGCTCTTTTCCAGTCGACTTGGGGATATTTTATTAAAATGGAGTTTTGGGTGACTTTGTCCATATTTTTGAGAGCTTCGCCAATGGCAATGAGCAGCATGCAAATACTGTCAAGTTTTTCCATGCCAGCTTCGGTATCGGTAAAGTCTCCTATAGACCTGACAGGTTTAAACCGGTTCAGTATTTTGAGTGCGGCCTCTTGGATTTGGGTTAAGATATTCAAGGCTAATTCAGTGTCATACATAGATTGCCTCGGCATTAATCCTGTTCTTAAGGAATATATTCATCTGGTCCCTATACCTTACGATATCAATTGAACGATGAAAATATTCCTCTAAATCCTGTTTAATACCAATCAAATAAAATAAATCGGGTTTTGCAAGTTCAACCACTACATCAATATCGCTTTGATCATTCATGTAATCCCTTGCAGCAGAACCAAAAATGCCGATCTTAATAATTTCATACTTATGTTTGTTTTGTTCTTTATAGTGAGTCAGCTTTTGAAGAATCTCTTTTTTTTTCAAAATAGAATCTCCTCTTTATTAAATAATAACCTAAAATTTTTTCGAATAGATTGAGTTTACATTTCTATCGGTTCGAATACAAGCTTTCATTTTTTACGGCTAAAAATGTCCAGATACAAACAGGCCCCCAGATACTGCCCAAAAAGTCAGCCAAAAAATCCCAGCCCGAAGCAATTCTTGAGGGTACAAAGGCCTGGTGGATTTCGTCGGAAAGGCCGTAGATAGAGGCAAACACAATTGCCATGATTCTGAGCTTTGCCCGGCTGAACAAGGGTTTTTAGGATAAGAACTTGCTTTTTGTCAAGCCAAGTATCGAAAAATCAGCAACTCTCGTAACAGGTGCTGTTTTGTCTAAGGGGGCACGAATCCTCTACCATGTCAGTCTCACCAAGGCCCATGAGGGTAAAATTTGTCTGACAGGCCTCAAAAATTTGAGACTGAAGTTTTAGTCCAACGTAGAAACCCCCGAGGTCGTATACTCATTCGGACGGCGGGATGAACTTGATGTAGCTGCTCTCAAGCGTCTTGTCAGTAGCCTTATTGATGCATCGAGTGTTGAGTATGCTATGCCTTTTATCGAACTTGGTCATGGTTTTGCGACCACTCCATCCTTGCATACGGGCTCTGAAACCGGAGACAATGAAGTAACAGTCTTTACGCAATTGTCCACCGGAACAATTGTTCAAACAACTGCCAAGACGGGTAATCTGAGTAGTGGTTTGGAGTCCTGGAGAGAGCCAAGGTAAGCGACAAATCAGAAATTTTTGGAATCAAGCTTTGTTAGAAGGAAATAGGAGGCTCTATCTGATCATCCATACAATTGCAATTATATACCTGCTCTCCATCACTAATCAAAGTGTGAGGCGTCCCCCTCTGGAGATGGTGGAAAGAAATATTTAATCAAATCGACACCTAAAGATAATTCACAGGTATCTGGATAATCTTGTTAGTAAGGAATTCGATCTCTTTCACTTGATCTTCACACGTTAAAGTGATACGAAGAAGCTCTTAAAAATAGTTTATTTTGTTACACACAATAATAATTTTATGATTGACTTTATGTCAAAAAAACGAAATAATATCCCTTATCTAATAACAATTCCTTAACAAATTTATATTTTATGATCAACCAAGGAGACGATGTTTAAAAGAGATATAATAGGAAAACTGTCCGCCTGGGCACAAAATAACGGTCGGAAACCCCTGATTTTGAGAGGGGCAAGACAAGTTGGCAAAACCACGGCTGTGAACATGTTTTCAAATCTATTTGATCAATATATCTATCTTAATCTTGAACTGAAAGAAGAGAAAAGAATTTTTGAACAAGAATATTCAATGGACGAATTGATTCGGGCAATTTTTTTTTATAAGGATCAGGTGAGAGGGAATGGTAAGGTT
>JAQICW010000505.1 GCA_027858355.1 Desulfobacula sp. | reverse complement strand
CAGAGAATTCTTTTTTTAAGGAATTATACTTTAAAGTGGATTTAATCTGGATGTCAGATATTTTTTTGTCAAACCAGGAGCCATCAGTTTTGTATAAGGTAATATAAAATGAAAAAGTAGTTGAAACACCATTGAGCACAGCCTGGTTTATATTTTCCGTAAATGCCTGTTTTACATCAAAATATGTTAAAAGGTCATCTCGTGTGTTCGCAAGTTTGATATTTTCTATGGCAGCATTTTCTTCTGCAGAAGCAATTAAAGGGGAAAAAGGGCAGAAAATTACACCCACTGACAAAACAAGTGTAATCATTTTTCTATGGAAGGAGGATCGTATCATTGTATAAAAATATTATTCCATTTTTGCCGGCCCTGTTTCCCAGGCATCTTTGTTCTCTAAAAAATTTTTAATGAATAAATGATTAAGGGTGTGCCCTGATTTGCAGGTAATAATATGTCCCTGTATGGGCATGCCAAGGAGAGAAAAATCTCCAAGGCTGTCTAAAAGTTTATGCCTGACAAACTCATCAGTGTATCTTAACCCTTCTTCATTTAAAATTCTATCTTTATCAATAATGATGGCATTGTCAAGGCTTCCACCCTTACCAAGGCTGAATTTTTTTAAAAGTTCCAGATCCTGGATAAATCCGAATGTTCTGGCACCACTGATTTCTTTCTCAAAATTGTTTTTAGCCCTGTCAAAGGTAATTTCCTGTTTTCCGATCAAAGGGTGTTGAAAATCAATTTGGCAGGTTATTTTGAAACAGGGTTCTGGATAGACCATAACTGATTTATTATTATCCCCTACTTTTATCGGTTTTTTAACGATAAAAAAATGTTTTGGAGCAGCTTGCTTCACAATGCCGGCATTCTCAAAGAGTTGGGTGAAAACCCTGGCACTGCCATCCATAATTGGGATTTCATAATCATCCACCTCCACCAGGGCATTATCAATGCCAAGGCCTGCAAAACTGGCCATTAGATGTTCAATGGTTGAAATAATGGCACCATTGTTCCCCAGGACTGTTGCAAGGCTGGTGTCTACAACCAGCTTGAAAAGCGCCTGGATATCCTGGGTGCCGGGCAGATCAACCCGTCGAAATTTTATACCATGGTTTTCCGGTGCAGGGTATATTTTCAGGTGGGTCTGTTTCCCGGAATGAACTCCAGTTCCTGAAACAGAGACGCTTTGTGAGAGTGTTCTTTGCAAAAAATATCTTGTCATAAATTATATATATATCATTTATTGTATGCTAAAAAATTTGTTTGCTATATATATCTAATTTTAATACACAAAGCAAAACAAATGAAAAATTTCTTTGGGGCCTGATTGTTTTGATAGAGAAAATTAACATCAAATAGTGTAAAGAATTATAATACCATCAGATTTAAACAATTTGAAAAGGAGCTAAGTTGCTTGCAAAAGTAGACTCTTGTTCAGTAACAGGGATTGATGGATTTATTGTTGCCGTTGAAGTTGATATTTCCTATGGACTTCCGGTCTTTAATATTGTCGGGTTGCCGGAAGTCTCCGTTCGAGAGAGCAAAGACCGGGTTAAAACTGCCATAAAAAATTCCGGGTATACATTCCCCATGGAAAGAATTGTGGTCAACCTTGCTCCTGCCGATGTTAAAAAGGAAGGAACAGGTTTTGATTTGCCCGTGGCCATTGGTATCCTGGTCGCCTCTGAAGTCATCCCGCCCGATAAGATAAATTCCTATCTTATTTCAGGAGAACTTTCCCTTGACGGACAGATAAAACCTGTAAAGGCTGCACTTCCCTATGCATTAGCTGCAAGAGAAAAGGGATACAAAGGGATTATCCTCCCCTTTGAAAATGCAGATGAAGCAGCAATGGTGGAGGGTATTGATGTGTTGCCTGTAAAAAGTCTGTCGCAAATTGTAGATTTTTTTTCAGGATTTGTTGAAATTAAAAGGGTTCATATGGATCCAAAATCTCGAATACGTTTTCAGGATAAGGCATATGGAATGGATTTTTCCGAAGTTGGGGGCCAGCACCATGCTAAAAGAGCTCTGGAAATTGCTGCGGCAGGATTTCACAATGTTCTAATGACAGGACCTCCTGGATCTGGGAAAAGTATGCTGGCAAAACGGCTTTCAACCATCCTGCCGGAGATGACTTTTGAAGAGATAATCCAAGTCACGAGAATTTATTCAGTTCTGGGATTAATTAAAGATAAAACAGCAAATAATTTAATAAGACCTTTTCGATCTCCCCATCATACAATTTCCGAGGCAGGTCTTGTGGGTGGCGGATCAAAGCCAGCTCCTGGAGAAATCAGCCTGGCACACAATGGCGTACTTTTTCTTGATGAATTACCTGAATTTAAAAAAAATGTCTTGGAGGTTTTAAGACAACCCCTTGAAGATGGCAAGGTTTCCATTGCAAGGGCCAGTATGCAGGCAACCTTTCCATCCCAATTTATGTTAGTGGCTGCCATGAACCCCTGCCCATGCGGATATTTGTCTGATCCCCTGGGGAAGTGTAGCTGCACCCAACCCCAGATTCAAAAATACAGATCAAAGATTTCAGGGCCGCTTTTGGACAGGATTGATATTCAGATTGAAGTCCCAAAGGTTGAGTATAAAGATCTTGCCCCTAAAAACAGGGGTGAAGTTTCTTCCCAGATAAGAAAAAGGGTAAATAACGCCAGAAAAATTCAGGAAAAAAGATTCAAAAAAAAAGTTATATTCAATAATGCCAGGATGCACAGCCGCCACTTGAAAAAGTTTTGTAACCTGACTGATGAATGTGAACACATCCTTAAACAGGCCGTTGACGTTTTAGGATTTTCTGCCCGGGCCTGCCATTCTTCCATCAGGGTGGGAAGAACCATTGCAGATCTTGAAAATGCACCTGAAATTGAGCGGCACCATCTTGCCGAAGCCATCCAGCTTCGAAGTTTTGACAGGAGAATCACATAATATTACGGAAAGAAGATGAAATATGATTAAAAAAGATATTTTTAATAAGGATTTAAAAGAACAATTTAAAGCGTCTGCAAAGGACAGAATTTTCAGGTTTATAATGGCTGATAAGATGATCAGAGGCGCAATTGTTCATTCCACCCGGATGGTGAATGAAATGAGGGCAAACCATGATTTAGGGCCTTTGGAAACCCTGATACTGGGACAAGGGTATATTGCAGCAGGCCTTCTTTGTTCGACCCTTAAAGATAAAAATGACAGGGTTAGTATGAATATTCAATGTTCAGGGCCAATAAAAGGACTGGATGTTGAATCAAATATGTTTGGAGAGGTCAGAGGATATCTTAAAACCCGACAGGTAAAAATCAAAAGCACTGAAAAGGTAAAATATTTATCAACACTCTATGGTGCTGGATTTCTTACTATGACAAAATATCTGGAAAATGCCCCCAGGCCTTATTCCGGTCAGGTTGCCCTTGAACATGGATCCATTGCAGAAGATCTGGCCAATTATTTTTTAATATCAGAACAGATTCCCACGGGCTTTAAATTAAGTGTTTTTTTTGATGACCAGGAATCGGTTAAAGGCGCAGGGGGTATTTTCCTCCAGGCACTTCCGGGTGCAGATCGAAAAAAGGTTATTGAAGCTGAACGAATGATTCAGGGCATTGATTCATTGGGTGAATTGTTTGCTAAAGGGCATTCGCCCGAAAAGATTATCCATGAGGCTTTTTCAAGCCTTAAACCGCAGCTTTTGAACAATAGCCGGGTGGAATTTTTTTGTCGATGTTCAAAGGACAGAATGGAAGGGTGTTTAAAAAATCTGGCTGGAAAAGAAAAAAAGGATATGATAAAAAATGGTCCTTTCCCTGTGGAAGTGCGTTGTCACTATTGTAATTCTGTCTACCATTTCTATAAAGATGAGTTAAGGGCGCTTGGGAAATAATCCATTTGTGCTCATCAATATTGATAGTTGTGAATTTGATCAAAATAGTCTTCAAAAGAAAATATGAATAAAATTAATTGTTTCCCTTGCAAAAAACAGAAGATATATTATAAATACCCATAGTGTAGCACAGCCATAAGATGGCTATAATAAAGCTAAGTATTCCAGGTGGGATCTAACATAATATCTTTGAAGATGTTGACGGATTTAAAGGATATGCTG
>JAQICW010000488.1 GCA_027858355.1 Desulfobacula sp. | reverse complement strand
GTATATTACCATAATTAGTGACTGAACGAAAAGATAGAAATATAGTTTTTCAATTTTGGTTTGATTAGAGACTTGCAACTATCCGAGATTGTTTTAGGATTTAGATTAAAACTTAAAACCATGCCGGAACAAGGCTTTCGTTCCAGCACTAATTATCATTATTTAATGTATTTTAAATGCTGAATAGGCGATAGGTTGACTCATTCAATAAAATAATATTATGGCTATGAAACCAATGGATAAACACCCTGAAAAAACCAATATTGCCATCATCGGCATGGGATGTATCTTCCCGAAATCCAGCAACTTAAAAGAATATTGGCATCTTCTGTCCAATGGGATTGATGCCATTGTTGATATTCCCGATGACACCCACTGGAAGTTAAAAGACTATTTTGATCAGGACCCATCCAAAGCTGACCATACCTATTGCAAACGCGGCGGTTTTCTGCCATCTGTCGCCTTTGACCCGTCTTTTTACGGCATTCCGCCCAATAATATTGCGGCAACAGACACTTCCCAGCTTTTAGGGCTTGAAGTTGCCAGGATGGCTCTGGAAGATGCTGGATATCCTTTGAACCATCCTGATCTTGAACAAAAAAAAGTCAATGTGATTTTAGGAGTTACGGGAACCCAGGAACTGGTTATTCCGCTGGGGGCCAGGCTGGGACACCCTATCTGGAAAAAGGCCCTGGAAGACTCTGGAATCAGTGTCGAAAAAAAAGAAGAGATCATTCAAAGAATACAGGGCGATTATGTCCAATGGCAGGAGAACTCATTTCCCGGCCTTCTTGGCAATGTTGTTGCCGGCAGAATTGCCAACCGCTTAAATCTTTGTGGGACAAACACGGTAACAGACGCAGCCTGTGCAAGCTCTCTTGCAGCCATTCATACAGCTGTGATGGAACTTGTTTCCCGCAAATGCGACATGTCCATTACCGGAGGCGTGGACACCTTGAATGATATTTTCATGCACATGTGCTTTTCAAAAACCGGGGTTTTATCACACACCAGCGATGCCAAACCATTTTCAAAAGATGCCGATGGGACTGTCCTGGGCGAGGGTATAGGCATGCTTGTGTTAAAACGCCTCGACGATGCGCAAAAAGATAATGACAGGATCTATGCCATTATTAAAGGCATTGGCACGTCAAGCGACGGCAGGACCTCTGCCATTTATGCCCCGGATTCAAAAGGACAGATCAAAGCATTAAATGAAGCATATAGGGAAGCCAATATCACCCCTTCCACTGTCGGGCTTATTGAAGCCCATGGAACGGGAACACGGGTGGGTGATCGAGTGGAATTCTCTGCCCTGAAAAAATGTTTTAATACGGATTCTCCAAAAAATCAAATCGCCATTGGGTCTGTCAAATCAATGATCGGCCATACCAAAGCTGCGGCAGGTGCTGCAGGGATAATAAAATCAGCCCTGTCCCTTTACAACAAGGTCCTCCCCCCAACATTAAAAGCCCTGGAACCTGATCCTGAACTGGATATTAACAATTCTTCCTTTTATTTAAATTCTGAATCCAAACCATGGGTATCAAACCCCTCTTGTCCCCACAGAAGATCAGGAGTCAGCGCGTTTGGTTTTGGCGGCAGCAATTTTCATGTTGTCATGGAAGAATACAATCCATTAAAGTCACATGTTTCCTGGGATGGCACCATTCAAATCCTGGCGTTTTCATCAGACAGCAAAAAAGAGCTTTCTGACAAAATTAATGCCGTTAAAACGATTTTAAATGAAGAAAAGGATGACCAGGAGCTTTGCCAGGAAATTGCCTTCCAGGCGTATGAATCACGACAGAGGTTTTTAAGCAGCCATAATTTCAGGCTGCTTTTGGTTGTAAAAAAAGACGATGATATTCAAAAAAACCTTATGCTGGCCCTGAAGCACATTGATGGGGAAAAATCATTCCCAAATATTTATTTTTCCCAGGGCCTGAAAAAAGGAAAATTAGGCTTCCTGTTCCCTGGCCAGGGAAGCCAGTACACGGGCATGGGAAAAGATCTTATTTCTATGTTTCCCGAAGCATTAGCAGCATTGGAACAGGCAGCCGATATTTTTTCCCAGGAAGATAAATCGTCAGAATTCAAGCCGTTGCAGGATTATATTTTTCCTTTGCCTCCGCATTTACAGGCAATAACAGCCTCAGAAGAAAATCTTCGCAGCACAGACATTGCCCAGCCAGCCATCGGGGCGGTATCTCTTGCCATGATCAAGGTGTTAAAAAGATTTGGCATCACACCACAAACGACCTGCGGCCACAGTTTTGGAGAATTATCAGCCCTTTGTTCAGCCGGCTGGATAGATGAAGAATCGTTTATCCGGCTTTCTTCTGCCCGGGGCAGATATATGGCAAAGGCGGGTTCAAAAAATGAAGATTCGGGAAGCATGCTTGCTGTTCAAGCCCCTTTGAAAGATATTAAAGCATTGATAAAACAAGAAAAA
>JAQICW010000484.1 GCA_027858355.1 Desulfobacula sp. | reverse complement strand
GTTAAGGTATACAGGCCAGGTAAATTCAGGGTCAGGTACTTTCAATATAAAATCGAGATCTTCTGAAAATCTTGTCAATCCATATATTATCCTCAGGCTGGTGCCTCCCTGGAATGCTGTAACTTCAAAAAAATCAGCTCGCCATAACCCATAGAGTGCGATATCCTGAAGAATCTCTTTAAGAGCGTGATTTTCTTCAAGTTCATTGGCTGTTTTATAGGCAGCTAATCTTTCCTGAATCAAATCAATCAAGAGCTAACTCCCTGCTGAGGTGAGAAATATACGATTTTACCCGTTTATGTTTATAAATCAATTTTAATATTTTAATATTTTAATATCATTAATGGTATTACTGGGGTCTGACCCCGTTAAGTGTTTATTTTTATATGAGAATCGTTCTAATTTGAGGTGTTTTTTCCTCTTAGAGCCTACTTTTTGGGGTCAAAAACTGCATTTTAAGGGTTCTTCCGATGGTTCAAAGGATATGTTTGTCCTGCATGTTTTGCACCAAGTTTCACGTCAGGCTTTCTTTATTGTCGTTATTGGAAGGTAAAGTATCCCATGCCGGGTTCTACCGTTGAAGAATTCGTCTGAACCATGGATGGATCTGTCCAAGTGGGACTCGGCTGCGAAAGGAACCAGTGTGTCGATTTTCCGGCTTTTAACGAGTTACTACGATAATTTTTTCAAACACGCTTTCTCAGAATTTTATAAAAGTTTTCCCTTTTAGCAATCATCAATATTTTAAGAGTGAAATTATTTTTTTCAACGAGATATGCAATTCTATATTGCATCTTACCAATCGTGAAATGGTAAGAATGAATGCCAGTAAGAGGCCCAGTCAGCTCTTTCCCATCTTGAGGTTCAGATAGAAGTTTTGGAATCCATTCTTTCCTTATTTTTTCGCGCACACCAAAATCAATTTTCCTCAAGTCTTTCTTAACTGCAGGATGATATTTTTCTATATATATCAAACGCTTCATCCCTTGACAAAAATTTACAATCCTTTGCTTCAGCTTCTTTTTTTCTTTTTAATAATCCCTGCCCTTCATCACTAAGTAAAATACAAAGGGTCTCAATTTCTTTTACATCCATATTGTTTATAATACCTGCAATACTTTCTACAGAAATATTGATGCTCACTTGTGCCATATTTTTTCCTCCATAAACCAATACAAATTGTTGTATTATAAACGATCACAATCCAGAAATAAAGCATCGTTTTTTTCAGCCTAAATCAAGAGAGGGAAAGCGGGGCAGTGTCAACTGGAATAAGGCTTGCTTTGGAATGCGGCCTTGATGCGGAATGCGGTAAGCGGGGTCGGTAAGCGGGTAAGCGGGGTCTGACCCCGCTAAGTATTTGTTGTTAAAGCAGAGTCGCTCCAAAAAATTGCATTTTCACCTCTTAAAACCCACTTTTCAGGGGTCAAAACAGCATTGTAAGCATTTTTATCTTATATCGCTTTCCAAATTTTTCCAGGTTCTGTTCGATATACCCACGACTTCCTACAACCAGATTATTTGTCCATATGCTTTCCCGCTATAATCGCTATAATCGGAATAAAACCTTTCTGGCTGATATAGAGATCACCGCACTCAATCTCAGATATCTTTCCCTAAAACTTCTATTTTTGTTTTCAGTTCATCAAGTTCTAATTTTGTGATGTCCCAAACCATTTGAATATCCACTCCGAAATATTCATGAACAATAAGATTTCTGAAATCTTTAATCATGCACCATTCATAATCGGGGAATTTTAATTCTAATAGCTCAATAAGAGGAGAAATTGCTTCACCTATAATGATATATTCTCTAATCGTTGCACTATAGGTCTTTCTGTCAGCTGCAAAATCATTGAAACTATTGATGTCTGTTATATAGCTTTTAATAGCCTCAATTGATTCTAATATGTCTTCAATAAAGAGTTTTAAATTCCGTTTAGACATAAATTATTTCTTTTAAAATATATTCTTTGGCAACTGGTTTTAAGGTACTCTCGATTCCTAAATCAACTTTATTTTTTAAGTTCTTTTCTAAATGTCTTTTGAGACCAAAAAAACTTCTGTATTTGTTATTAGATTCTATTTCTACTGCTATGTCGATATCGCTGTCTTCTTTTGCTTCATCTCTTGCATAACTTCCGAAAAGACCGATTCTGGTAACGCCATATTTTTCACGAAGCTCTTGCTTATGTGAAATTAAAAAATTAATTATTTCCAGTTTGTTCATATTCTTCTCATTTTACAAATGATAAGTGGTGCATGTTATCTGTGTTTCCAACTATAATACCATTATTTTTTACGGTTTGTAAAATACTGGTATTTATACGGACTTAAATAAAACCTTTTTGACTGATATAGAGCATGACCTGCTGGGCTGCTTCGTCCGGGGTAGTGTTAATGGTTAATGGGTCTGACCCCCGCTATCCCAACAAGTAATATGAACCATTTTTTGCAGCGCCTGAAAAAGCAATCACCTTTTTTTGTTTTAAATCTGTGATATCTCGTTTGACCGTCTTTTCAGACACTTTCCAGTGTTCTGCAATATCCTTGGCCGATACCATGACATTTCTTTGAATTTGATTAATAAACCATTGCTGTCTTTGATTTACAGGGACATTTACAGGGACATCGTCTATCCGCTCTTCAGCAGTTTATCAGGTTATAGGGTTATAGATGGTTATAGGTTATAGGTAGGTTATAGGGTCTGACCCAGCTAAATATTTGTTGTTAAAGCAGAATCGTTCCAAAAAACTGCATTTTCACCCCTTAAAACCCACTTTTCAGGGGTCAAAACAGCATTGTAAGCATTTTGTGATTCATGGATTGCATAATCCTCAAGGCGATATCCTTTTTAAAACAATACTAATCAGGGTCAGACCCCGCTGTCCAGCAGGTGAAACGGAATATCAAAAGGTTCGTTATTCAATATTTTTCTGACCAATACAACGTCAAGATTGGCGATCTGTGCAATCACCTCTTCAGATAGTCCTTTTTTCCCGGCATTGCGGACCAGGGAAACTATCATTTTATAGCTACCTTCCTGGCGTCCCTCCTGACGTCCTTTTTGGAGTCCTTCCTGCCTAAGTCTTTCCGCAGTTGTCATAGCAATCTCCCCACCTTTTTCTGTAATACAGGTAATCGATTTGACAAGTTTGTCTGTTTCTATTTCGGTTGCCTGTAAAATATAGTTTACCACAGCTTCAAGGAATTTCAATCCCTGTTCTTCTTGAAAATATGAACGGCCGATTTCTAAAAATTGAATCAAATGATGTTCCAGCCCTTTCTGATCAAAAATATTTTTCATGATCAACAAGGCTACCCGCAACGAAGCCAGTTCAAATATGCTCTTTTTAATGAAGCCGTTAGAATAGGCAGAAAGGTCAACAAAGACAAATTCAAAATCAGGAATAAACGGCTTTACTGCATCCGGAAGATTTTTAAACCTGGAACTTAAGGTCCCCGGACACCAAGCCTTTTTTCCATGGTACAGCACAACTGGGATCACCGGCATTCTAAGTTGTTTTTGTTTGATGCTGTTTTCCCAGATGTTCCCCATATACCGGAGAAGCTGAAATTGTAAATTATTATCCGGTGAACTTTTATGTTCAAACAGCAATGCAATTTTGAACTTTATCCCGGAAAACTGACAGGTATATATGGTATCGGAAAAGTGTTCTGCCAGGGCAGTGTCAACATGGGAATCTTTTTCCAGGGCAAGCGTGGCAAAATCAATTCCCCCGGCCAATTCAGGAGGAAGTGTATGTTTAATAAAATCAACGGGGATAACGGGGTGATAACGGGGTCTGACCCCGATAAGCGTTTGTTTTTATGTGATAATCGTTCCAATTTGGGGTGTTTTTCCCTCTTAGGACCTGCTTTTTGGGGTCAAAAACTGTGTTTTAAGGGTTTTGCCTGGGGTATCTATTCCTTTTTTGCACCGGGATGGGTGATTTCCATATTTAAATATTGTTGTTGCTGGATTTTTAAATCATGCAGAATTTTTAATATTGTGTTGTGAAGGTCTTTAATATTTCTTGAACAAGCTCTAAATCATACATATATGGCTTCTTGATGTATTCTCTTTTTTAAAAAAGCATTAATACCGTCATGTAATCGGATAATGTCAATCGATGTTCCAAATTCTTCTTCAAGTTGCAATTTCAGAGCAAGGGCTTTCCGGGTTTTTTCTTCACCATGCACCAGCCGGATTTCTTTGGGGGGCTCGGGCTAATAACGGATAAAAAGGTAACATTCCTGGATTTTGTATTTCCATACGATCTGAATATAATGAAGCAGTGCTTCCCGATCAATTAATCGGACCTTTCCATGTAATAGGTTGGATTTCGATGTTGATGGGCAATGCATGTAATAAGAATTTCATGTTCATCAATCACATACAGTATTAAATACGGAAATCTTTTAATATTGATTCTTCTTGTATTTGTTCCAATTTTTCTCCAGGCATCAGGTGCTTGGGAAATATAACCGGTGGTATCTATAATGGATAACGGGGTCTGACCCCGCTAAGTATTTCCATTAAAAATATATTTTACCACGAAGGTCACGAAGACCACGAAGTCTTTTTTTTGTTTGCTTCAAGGCAACACTTGCAAATGGCATTCTGCCTTCACCTCGGTTGGTAACCAGGGGGGAGATGATTTTATTCAAATACAATATTTAAGGCTAGTTTACATGCTTCCAAGAGATCATCATTAACGGTGCCCAACTTCTTTACAAGTCTTTTTTGAGAAACTGATCTCACTTGGAACAAATCAATCACCGAAGTCTTAAGGAGTCCGTTTCCCTTAGTGGGCTTAGTGGTAACCATCCATGGTACCTTCATGTAATGCTTTTTAAAATCTGTCAGTGGTGCAACGATCTTAAGGGGAAGTTTTCCAACTCCATTGCTGTTCACAATCACGCAGGGTCTACTCTTTTTTATCTCTGCACCGATGGCCGGATCAAGATTAACTTGCCAAATAGCGCCTTGTTTCATACAAAGTCCTCGGTATCAATTAGTGTCATCTCGGTCAAATCAGCATCATTTTCATACTCTTGAGCCATGATTGCGACAGCTGCTTGAATTTTTTTATTTTTTTGCTGTGTCAGGTAGTCTTTTATAGCAAGTTTGATAATTTCAGATTTGGAACTTTTAGTTTCCTTTTTAAGACTATTAAGCTCAAAATTCATGCTACGGGGCAAAGAAAATGTAATACGATCATAATCATTTTTTGATATCATAATGTTTCTCCTATAAAATAGACATCATAATAATACATCAAATATCAATGTTTGTAAAATTGTTAAATTTTTGTCGAACCAAGTTTACCATTTTTTAGTGGGCTTAGTTTTTCTGTAAGAATATTACAGGCTTTTTTTTCACCATGGACCAATCGGCTTTCTTTTGGAGGCTCCGGCATTGAGTTCACCCAGTTGAGCAGGGTGTTCTGGTCTGCATGGGCAGAATAGCCTGAAAGGGTATGAATGCCTGCCTTTATTGGTATTTTTTTGTCTATCATTTTGCGGCCCGGGGTGCCGTGGGCCTGGTAGCCCACAAAAAAGATGTCATTTGCAGGATTGTTGAGACCGGTTTCAAGGTGGTCGACTATGCGACCACCGGTGCACATGCCGGAACCGGCTATGATGATAGCCGGGCCGTTGATGGTTAAGAGTTTTTTATGGTCCTGGTATCGCTCTACGGCATAGAGGTTTTTAAAATCAATGGGATGGTCGCCTTTTGATTTTAGAGTTTTTGCTTCTTTATCCCAGAAGTCTTCGAGTGTTGAATAGAGTGTTGTTATCTTAAGTCCCAGGGGAGTAATCGATAAACACGGGGGCCTTTGTTTTGATTCGGTCCAGCTCGTAGATCAGTTCCTGGGTTCGGCCAAGGGAGAATGCAGGGATATAGACAATGCCGTTGTCTTTGAAGGCTTTATCCAGGGTTTTTTTCAGGGTGCTGATTCTATGCTCGCGGTTTTCATGGTTCCTATCACCATATGTGGATTCCATGATCAGTAAATCACAGGTGTCTGGTGTGTCTGGATCTGGTAAAATGGGAGTGTCTTTGCACCCGAGGTCACCGGAAAAAGTTACCTTGTATTCATCTTTATCGGAATCTGGGCCCGGGAATGTGAACTGGATAAAACAGGAACCCAGTATGTGTCCGGCATTTTTCAAATTGAAGGTGATTTTTTGCTTAAGGGTAAAGGTTTCATACAGCTCAAAGCCCCATGACAGGTCATCGATTTGTTGCTCCAGATGTTTTATCTGGGTATCTGTTCTGGATGAAAATGAGAGGGCATCATGGAGCATGGGAGTCAACAGGTCTTTTGTTGCATGGGTGCAGATGATTTCACCTGCAAATCCTGCATCGATTAGATCGGGTACACGGCCGATGTGATCGATGTGGGCATGGGTTAAGAACAGGTAGTCTATGGTTGCGGGTGGTGTTGGGAACTTGTCAAAGGGTAATTCGGGATCATTGCCATAGGCTTTGCCGCAGTCCACGAGGATGTTGATGTTATCATGGGCACTCGGGTTTGTCTGGATCAGGTGGCAGGAGCCTGTAACACAGTTTTTTGCTCCGAGATGGGTTATTTTAATTGGATGCAAATTTGCGCTGGTGCTTATGGTTGATATTTTGTTAGTTGTTTTTATGTGTTTTTTCCATTAAAAATATATTTTACCACGAAGGTCACGAAGACCACGAAGAGGGGGTCTATGTTAGGGTTTCTTGACAGGGTCTTGCCTGTTGTCAAATACTGAATGTACTACAATTTCGTTATCTTCAATGGTATAGAATATCGAGAATGGAAATTTTCTTATGAGACATCCTCTAAAGATGGAATAATGGATTCTATACATTTCTGGATTTTCGATAATCGACTTCACAGCAATCTCCACACAATCCAAAAACTCAAAGCCCAACCTGGTTCTTTGTTTTTCATACCAAGAGAATGCTGACTCAATATCATCCTTGGCTTTGTGAGTGTAGTTTAATTTCATTTATATTTTTGCCGTAATTCCTTATGCACATCTTTCCAGTCATGAATCTCGAGTTTTTCTTTTTTGTATTCATTATATCTTCTATCAAGCTCTTGCTTTTGCCACATTGGCATGGGAATGACGGAATTATTAATGGCAATAGAGTCCCATATATCTTCAACAAGCAGAAGTTTTTCAGATAATTCCAAATTACGGATTTCATCTTTTATTTTTTCTGTTATCATTAGATCCTCTCTTTGTTAATAAAATGTATGTCCATTGAATTATTATATTATCGGATCATTTCTTTTTCAAGTTGTTAAATTTTAGTTGAACCAAGTTTACTTTTTTTAAGTGGTCGACTATTCGGCTGTCAGTGCACATGTTCGAGCCTGTGACACAGTTTTTTGCACCGAGATGGGTTATTCTCATTTTTCCATTAAACATATATTTTACCACGAAGGTCACGAAGACCACGAAGAGGGGTTGCGGGAGTCTATGTTAGGGTTCATTCTGTAGCCAGTTGTGGCATCTTTTCAGGTTTTTCAAATTGATTAAGACGATGTGTTGTCAAATCATAGGCGGATTGAGCATTCATCCAAAATTCTGCGTTCATACCAAGTGCTGCTTCCAGGAGCTGGGCCATTCTGGGTGAAATACCTCGTTTCTCTCGGCAGATCTCATTTATGACTCGCGGATTAACGCCTATATGACGAGCCAGGGCAGACTGAGAAATGCCTGACGGTTCCAAAAAATCTTCATATAGAAATCTCCCAGGGTGGGTGCTGGTACGAAATTTGGGTAACATTGTCAAACCTCCTCAATGGTAGTCTATCAATTGAACTTCATATGCATGATCATTGATCCATTTGAAAATAATTCTAAACTGATCATTGATACGAATAGAATGAAAATTTGTCAGATCACCGGATAGTTTCTCAAGTCGATTTCCAGGTGGAACCCGAAGTTGTTCTAAATCTGTAACATAATTGATCATATCCAGTTTCTTGATAACACGTTTTTCAAGCTCAGCTGGTACTTGCCTAAGCCGTTCTCCATTGAAAATCTTTTCTGTTATCTTATTGCCAAAATTCTTGATCATAATTATGGACTTTTTAGAATAATACCCCATAAGGGGTATACCGTCAAGTGTAATAGATATCTTTTGCTATAAGGTCAGTACTATTCATTATATTCAAAGGTGTTAAAGCCATGGGTTTGGCAGAGATGATCCTTTTGAGCATCTTTAAGGTCTGATTTGATCATTTCTTTTACCATTTGTTCAAAGGTGATTTCTGGTGTCCAGCCCAGTTTTTGTTTGGCTTTTGTGGGATCTCCCAAAAGGGTTTCTACTTCTGTGGGTCTGAAATATGTTGGATCTACGGCAACGATTGTTTTATTGGTGTCTGTATTGATGCCTTTTTCATTGATGCCTGTGCCTTGCCAGTCAATGTTTATGTTCAGTTAATAGTTAATATGGGGTCTGACCCCGCTAAGTATTTGTTGTTAAAGCAGAATCAGTCATAAAAACTGTGTTTTTACACCTTAAAACCCAGTTTTCGGGGTCAAAAACAGCATTTTAAGCAGTTTGGGATTTACTAATAGCTTTGTGAAATGCCTTATTTTCAAGATTTCTGCCTGCCTTCCTGTCTTATTCTCTCTGCAAGAGTCATAACAAGATCTCCTAGTATTGCAAACCAGTTCCTTTTTTTCTCAATCAAAAGGCTGAAAATATTTCCAGAAAGGTACTGCTTTTATTCCCTCAATGGTTGTTTCCTGATTGTATGTGATAATGGTTTTTGAGATGGTTTTATAATAATTATCTATCTTTTTTAATGCTGCCACTTCTCTTTTTGTGTTTTGACTGGTGAGTTCATAGCATACCTGGACAGCTTCCAGTGTGTTATCTTTATTTTTAATAATAAAATCACATTCAAATCC
>JAQICW010000474.1 GCA_027858355.1 Desulfobacula sp. | reverse complement strand
GGAAGAGACTGCACTGGAACTTTTTGAGGCACTTGCAAACCACAGGTCAATCAAAGATATCAAAGGGATTGCATATCGAAAGGATGAGCAAGTAATAGTCAATCCGAGAAGAGAGTTGATAACGGACATTGACAGTATCCCCTGGCCGGCCTACTCACTTTTTCCCATTGAGTATTACCGTCTGTTAAGAATGCCCCATTCTTCCCACAGTGATTTTGTCATGCCGTTGCTTTCCGGAAGGGGATGCACATTTAAGTGCAATTTTTGCTACCGGATGGACAAGGGATTCCGTCCTCGAAGTGCTGAGGCAATTATTGAAGAGATTCAATATTTGAAAAAGGATTTTGGCGTATCGTATATCGCATTTTCCGATGAACTCCTCATGTCATCCAAACAGCGTACCATTGAAATCTGTGAATCATTTTTAAAGGCCAACTTAAACATAAAGTGGGACTGCAACGGCCGGCTCAACTATGCAACACCTGATATCTTGCCTCTCATGAAAAAGGCGGGTTGCGTTTTCATCAATTACGGAATAGAAGCCTATGATAATGATGTACTGAAAAAAATGAAAAAAGCCCTTACAATCAAACAAATCGACCAGGGTATTGAGGCGACATTATCTGCCGGAATCAGCCCCGGGTTGAACATGCTTTTTGGCCATATAGGCGACAATAAAGATACGTTAAATGCTGCCGTGAATTTTTTAATCAGGCATGATGACGGAGCCCAGATGAGGACGATCAGGCCTGTTACCCCATATCCCGGTTCTCCTTTATACGATTATGCGATTGAAAAGGGTCTGATAAAAGGTATCGAAGATTTTTATGAAAACAAACATCTGAATGCCGATCTTTTTGCTGCTAATTTTACAACAATGTCTGAAGAAGATCTGTATTTAGAACTGTCAAATGCCAATATAAGGCTTGTTGAAAACTATTTTGAAAATAAAAAGAATCTGATGGTTTCACAAATAAAAAATTTATATTGCAACCGGGTCACGTCATTCAGGGGATTCAGGCAATCATAAAATGATATGCTGCCTGACCGGTTCGGGTGGCCTTTGACAATCGAATATATTTTCTTATGAAGAATAAAATAAATATGGAATGTCCCATTTGCAAGTCGGCGGATTTTGTGCAGATACATTATAGGGTCTGGTCTGCTCAGGATACAAAGGTGTTTCGTTGCAAAGATTGTTTTACAGGGTTTTTATATCCCATGATGAAAGAAGCAGAAGAGAAAAGGTTTTATGCTGCCTATAATGAACATACAAAAAAACGCGGAGTGACCCTGACAATAGATTCCTCAGAGCTTCATAAAAACAGTATGAGGGATGCGTCAAAACGATGGGAACGACTGGAGGATTTTTTCATTAGGAAGGGAAGAATTCTAGAAATAGGGAGCTCTACCGGAGCATTCCTTGAAATATGTTCTCAAAAATGTGACTGTGTTTGCGTTGAACCCGATTCCACAAACAGGGAGTTTGCCTCACAGTTTAGTGTGGGCCAATATGAATATTTAGAGGATGTTTCTGATTTAGAAAAATTTGATGTTATTTGTTTGTTCCACGTGTTTGAGCACATAAGGAATCCATTTGATTTTTTAAAGAAATGTGGCAGATTATTAAAAACGGATGGCAGTATCATCATAGAGGTGCCGCATATTGAAGATCCTTTGTTGTCAATTTACGATTTGGATTCCTATAAAGATTTTTATTTTCAACCCATGCATCATTATATTTATTCTGTAAAGGGCTTAAAATATGTGTTTGAATCAGAGGGATTCCATGAAAAGGATATTGTGTTTTATCAGCGATATGGCCTTGATAATCATCTGGCCTGGTTGAAAAATGGGAAACCGGGGGGAGATTTGGAATTCCAAAAGTTATTTGGGAACTCTACTGAATACTGCCAGGTATTGGAGAAAGCTCAAAAAACAGATACAATAATCTATATTGCTGAAAAAAATTGGAAGAAGAATGATAGACAATAAAAAAATTCTCGCCATAATCCCTGCCCGGGGCGGCTCTAAAGGTGTTCCCAAAAAAAACATCAAACTGCTTGCCGCTAAACCCCTGATTGCCTGGACAATTGAAACCGCATTGTCATTGCCATGCCTTGACAGGGTTATTGTCTCCACAGATGATAGACAAATATTGGAAATAGCCAAAAAATTCGGGGCAGATGTTCCTTTTTTAAGGCCGGATAAGATTGCTGAAGATAATACCCTGGATATGCCGGTTTATGAACACGCTTTAGCCTGGCTGGCCGACAATGAACACTTTTACCCGGATATCATTGTGTGGCTGAGGCCGACGGTACCGCTGAGAAGTGCTGAAGATATTGAAAAAGCCCTGGATCTTTTAATCAAAAAAAAGCCCGACTGGGTCCGTTCTGTGTGTGAGGTCGAACACCACCCTTACTGGATGTATAAACTCAATGACAACAGGATGGAATCATTTATTGACGGAATACAAATTGAACATTACATGAGACGGCAGTTGCTTCCTCCTGCCTACAGGCTTAATGGGGCTGTGGAGGTAACCTGGCGGTCAACGATCCTTGAAAAAAAACGCTTATACTCTGGTGTGATTGAGGCATATATAATGCCGGGAGACAGGAGTATTGATATTGATAGAGAAATGGATTTCATGTTTTTGGAAACAATTATGAAACTGGGAAAAAATGAATAACTTTGTCAGAATTAAAGATTTTAAAATAGGAAGGAACAATCCGTGTTTCATCATTGCGGAAGCCGGGGTTAATCATAACGGTGATATTGATATCGCTCATAAGTTGATTGAAGCGGCCAGATTTTCCGGCGCTGATGCGGTTAAATTTCAGAGTTTTAAAGCTGAGTCACTTGTGACCCTGAACAGCACGAAAGCCGATTACCAGCTAAAAACAACCACTGGTGACACATCTCAATTTTCCATGCTCAAAAAGCTTGAGTTATCAATACAGGACCAGGCGCAGTTAAAAAAACATTGTGAGGATGAAGGGATATTGTATCTTTGCACACCCTATGAACAAAACAGCGCGGATCTGCTTGAAAGTATGGGTGTGGATGCATATAAAATTGCCTCTACCGATACTTCCAATGTGCCGTTTCTCCGCTATCTGGCAAGAAAAGGGATCCCGGTGATTTTATCCACAGGAATGTCGAATCTTGGCGATGTGGAAGAATCTGTTAATGAACTGAAGATACATGGACTTGATGGCAAAATCATTCTTTTGCAATGTACGGCTGAATATCCTGCCCCTTTGGAGGACATTAATCTTCGGGCAATGAAAACAATGGAACTGGCATTTGGCTGTCCTGTTGGGTTTTCAGATCATACATCCGGGATCGTTGCAAGCCCCTGGGCGGTTGCAGCAGGCGCCTGCGTGGTTGAGAAACATTTTACACTTTCCAGAACCATGAACGGCCCGGACCACAGCGCTTCTATTGAACCAGAAGAAATGGCTCAGCTGGTCAAGATGATTCGAAATGTAGAACTGGCCCTTGGTGATGGCATGAAAAGAATAATGCCAAGTGAGCGTAACAATAAATCGAAAATGCAGAAAAGCCTGGTCGTAACACGTAAAATCTCTGCCGGCCAGATGATTAGCCCCGAAGATCTGGCCTGCAAAAGACCGGGCACGGGCTTGCTGCCAAATTGGTTTGACAAGGTCATCGGAAAGCAGGCGGCAAAAAATATTAACAAGGATGATATGATAACCCTTGATGCAATATCCTGGAAGGCAGACTAGTGATCGCTGATATCCGGTACTATCGAATTGATACCACCTGGATTGATCAGCTGACCCTGTTTTTTGAAAATATTCATACCACCGGCAATGATACCTGTTTTCATCCCCATCCATTTAATAAAGAAAAAGCACAGGAACTGGGCCATTATAAAGGCTGTGATCTTTATTTTGTCCAGACAATGGAAAAAGAAATTTGTGGATATGGAATGCTACGGGGATGGGATGACGGATACAAAGTTCCCAGCCTGGGTATTTATATCCATATGGATCACAGGGGAAAGGGGCTGGGGGAAATTTTTATGGTTTTTCTTCATGAACAGGCCCGAAAAAAGGATGCTCAAAAAATAAGGCTAAAAGTATATCCCGAGAATATCGGTGCTGTTCATTTGTATCAAAAATTAGGATATTCTTTTTCAGGAAATGAACACGGACAATTAATCGGTTGTGTGGTATTGTAGAAAATTATGATTTATGTGTCTTCAGCATGCTCTAAACAAAAGTTTATTGGCCCGGCAGTAAAAGAACTGGCTGATAAGGGATTCAAAAACATTGAACTGAGCGGTGGAACAAGGTATTATGATGACTATGAACCTGATCTTTTTGATCTGCAAAAAAAATATGACCTCACTTTTTTAGTCCACAATTATTTTCCTCCCCCCAAAGATCCATTCATTTTAAATCTGGCCTCCCTTGACAGGGGTATTTATGAAAAGAGTTTACATCATTTGAAAAAAGCACTTAGGCTGACCCGGCGGCTTGAAGGAAAACAATTTGGGTTCCATGCTGGTTTTTTCGTGGACCGGCCTGTTGATGAAATTGGCAGAAAATTCGGTAAATCAAATCTATATAATAAAGAAAAAGCAGTAAAAATTTTTATAGACGGTTTTCATATTCTTAAGGAGGAATTCAAAGACATAAACCTGTACATTGAAAACAATTGCTATTCTGAGTCCAATTATCAGGTGTATGGTGATAAAGCACCTTTTATGCTGCTGTGTTTTGATGATTTTAAAATCTTGCAGAAAAAAATGGATTTCGCCTTGCTTCTGGATATAGGTCATTTGATGGTGAGTGCAAATACATTTGATTTTGATTTCAAGCAAGAATTCCAGGATATGTTTGAAGTTTCCGATTATATACATATCAGCTATAATGACAGGTTGCATGACCAGAACCGTGGCCTATCAAAAGAAAAGCAACTGGTTAGAACCTTAAATCAATATGACTGGGGAAATAAAACCATAAGCCTGGAAATTTATGAAGGCTGGGATGCTTTAAAAGAGACGTATTCAATTGTATCTTCATTATTACTAAGAGGTAAGAACTTATGAAAACAGCATTAATAACCGGCGTAACAGGTCAGGATGGTGCATATCTGGCTGATTTGCTTCTTGAAAAAGGTTATACCGTATACGGACTTCGAAGGCGTACCAGTACAAATAATCTTGATAATATTATTCACTTGCAGTTGGATCCCCATGTTGAAAAAAAGTCATTTAATCTGTTGTATGGCGATCTTTCCGATTCAAGCAATATTAACCGGCTGATTGATAAAATAAAACCTGATGAGATATATAACCTTGCCGCTCAATCACATGTTCGTGTCTCCTTTGATGTCCCGGAATATACTGCTGATATTGATGCTCTGGGGCCTTTGAGGATACTTGAAGCCATAAGGGAATCAAATATTTCCACTCGTTTTTATCAGGCCTCAACAAGTGAACTTTATGGGGATGTCCTTGAAACGCCCCAAAATGAGAACACCCCTTTTAATCCGATGTCTCCTTATGCAATTGCAAAACATTATGCGTTTCAGATTGTTAAGAATTATCGGAAGGCGTATAATCTGTTTGCCTGCAATGGAATTCTTTTTAATCATGAATCTCCCAAACGGGGGACAACTTTTGTTACCCGGAAAATTACCTTTTCTGTTGCAAGAATTTTTAAAAAAAAACTTGATCGATTATACTTAGGTAATCTGGATGCAAAAAGAGACTGGGGATATGCCCCCGAGTATGTGGATGCCATGTGGCGGATGCTTCAGCAGGATGTGCCTGAGGACATTGTTATTGGAACTGGAGAAACCCATTCTGTAAGAGAATTCGTTGAATATGCATTTGCTTATGTTGATATTGATATTGTCTGGAAAAATAAGGGGGTTGATGAAGTGGGCATTGATAAAAAAACCGGGAAGGTTTTGGTTAGTATTGACCCTTATTTTTACCGTCCTACAGAGGTAGACCTTCTTTTAAGTGATCCGTCGTTTGCAAAAAAAAGACTTAATTGGTCTTCCAAGGTAAGGTTTAAACAACTAGTTGAAATTATGATGGAATCAGATCTGGGAAAGGTTTAATAATGCCAAACCATTTTACTTATCTAAAAGAACGAATTGAAGATATCAGTGTTCCTGAAAATGAATCAATACGGAATGTGTTAAAACAAATTGATAAAGGAGCACTTGGTATTGCTTTGCTTGTGGAACCGGATACTGGATTTTTTAAAGGGATTCTAACTGATGGAGATGTGAGAAGGGCATTGATTCGGGGACTGGATCTTGATTCTGCTGTGTCAAATATTAAACGTCCCAAATCCATAACCGCTTCCATTGAGACCTCCACTGAAAAGCTTTCCAAACTGTTTGAAGAAGCGGTCCGCATTATTCCTTTGCTGGATTCTAATAACAGGGTAGTCGATCTGGCGCTCTTTGATACCCGGATTTATTTGCCGGTATCAGAGCCGAATCTGGGTGAAAAAGAATTGAAATATGTCAGTGAGTGTATTCTCACGGGTTGGGTATCTTCAGCAGGAAAATATGTTACTCAATTTGAGCAAATGTTTGCCCAATTTTGTGGAACAAAATTTGGAATATCTTCAAGCAGTGGAACCACAGCCTTACACCTTTCTTTGCTTGCACAGGGGATCGGGCCGGGTGATGAGGTTATTGTACCCTCATTTACGTTTATTTCAACAGCCAATGCAGTTGTTTTTACCGGAGCAACACCAGTTTTTGTTGATAGCGAAGCTGCAACATGGAATATTGATCCTCGTAAAATTGAACAAGCGCTGACACCTGTGACAAAAGCCATCATACCCGTACATATCTACGGCCATCCGGCTGAAATGTCTCCCATACTTGAACTTGCCAAAAAGTATAACCTTGCTGTTATCGAAGATGCGGCAGAAGCCCATGGGGCTTTATATAAAGGTGAAAAAACAGGGTCTATGGGGGATCTGGGGATTTTTAGTTTTTATGGTAACAAAATAATTACCACAGGTGAAGGTGGAATGGTTGTAACCGATAATAAAGAACTGGCTGATAAGATTCGTATCTTAAGAGATCATGGCATGGACCCGCAAAAAAGGTATAGCCATTCGGTGCTGGGTTATAATTATCGCCTGACAAATATTCAGGCGGCTTTGGGCGTTGGACAAATGGAGCGGATTGATCAGATTATAGAACGAAAATGCACCAATGCTTCCCTTTATAGCGAGGAACTAAAAAATATACCGGGCATAACGCTTCCACCCAATGCGGAATGGGCTAAAAATATTTATTGGTTGTATTCCATACTGATTGATGAAAAAATATTCGGGATGTCAGCTATTGAACTGGGAAAAAGATTAAAAATAAAATCCATAGAAACACGACCATTGTTCCCTCCAGTTCATCAACAGCCTATTTATAATACAAAACAGAGTCTGCCTGTTTGTGAAAAATTATCAAAATCAGGCCTTAGTCTGCCCTCTTCAACAAATATCAGAAAAGATGAAATCAACAGAATTGCCTGGGAGATAAAAAAAATTAAAAAATCAAACAATTAACGAAATATGTTTTTATATTTTTCATGGGTGATCCAGCCATCCCCGGTAGTTATCTTTTCAAAGAAATGAGTGTTTGTAAAAAACGGCTAATGGGGCTCCAGATTACATAAAAAAAAGAGATGAAAGAGCTTTATTGTAGAATGATTTTCAATGTTTTACGTTCACACAGCGATGATCACCTTAGAAAACATGGATTTTTATATGGTGGCCAGGCCAAAAATTGGAACGAAATTTTTTAAAAGTAAGGCCTTAATGTTGAGGGTAAGCTCAAACTGATTTCAGGGAATTAAATGTATTTTTATTGAAAATTAAAT
>JAQICW010000473.1 GCA_027858355.1 Desulfobacula sp. | reverse complement strand
CTCTAAACCCTCGTATGGTCTGCATTGTCGCTATCTTTATCGTTTAAAATTATTACCAAAAATTAACATAAACGATATATATAGATTAAAATCAGCGTGTTAGTCAATCTTTATTCTTGGGATTGAAAGTCAGGCAGAAATACTGATTTTAAAGGAGGTGCCGATATTTTTTTTGCTTTGGACATCAATGTTTCCACGGTGATACTGGACAATATGTTTAACAATGGCCAGACCAAGTCCTGTGCCGCCTTCATGCCCTGTCCACTCTGTAAAACCGGTTGAAGATCTTTGATAAATGTTCTTTGTCAATTCCCCAGCCATTGTCTTTAATTACAATATCCCTAGTCGTATCTGTTTTTGAAACCATGATGGCAATAGTTTTATTTTCATGGCTGTATTTAATAGCATTGTCCACAAGATTGATAATGGCCTGCTCCATTGAATGGGATCCACCATGGCGTACAATGGCAGTCACTCTTTCTTTAAGCATCACAGGAAGAGCGATATAAATCATATTTTTATCAAGGGTCGCACTGTACCGTAGGGAAACTCCTTTTTTCCTTTTCAGGGCTTCCCTGATTTCCGGCTGCTTCATATGGTTTTCCATTCTATTTATATTTCCAAAAGAATCCCCCGCAACCAGGCCGGAAGGAAGAATAATGGTAACCCTTGTCCCGGTTGTTTTTCCAATCTCCTTGCATTGTTCATCAATATAGAGGATCTGATCCTGATCTTTTTTTAAATTCTTGGCAAAACTCAATACTCATTTATGCCGCACAATCTCACCCTCTATAAGATATATCACCTCTTCTGCAATATTGGTGGTATGGTCTCCTATTCTTTCCAAATGCCTGGAAATCAGATACATGTTAATAATTTCACCAACCATTTGGGGATGGGCTTGAATATCTTTTTTCAAGATTAATGAGTTTTCCTGGAAATGATCACCTCACAAAAATCATCTCCTTGATTCAGGTTTTTTGTATGCTGTACAAATACATCCATTTCTTTTCCAAATAATCCCTTGATGAGTCCTTGATAGGCATGTATAGTCACAATTCCACAATCTGCTATGCCAGCCTTGGCAATTGCCTTCTGGGTTTCACAGTCTGTAACTCGAATGGTTATGATATCTGATTCAACAAATACTTCACGACCTTCAATTTTCAGCACCTTACAGAAAATCTCCAGCATATCCAGAAAACTTTCCGGCCATATCGGAGTAGGGATAATGTCTTTTCTGATTTTTTTACCAAATACATATGAGAACTGGCTCCAGGCATCAACATCAACCTCCCATGCAGTTTCTTTTCCAAGTTTTCTGGTTAAAGCCATAAACCAGGCGCCATCCATACGTACAAACGAATACTGTGCGATTTCTAATAGCTGCTCAGTGGATAAGTTCACTTTTCCCTCTTGTTTCTAAAAATAAATAAAAAAAGTAATTAAATAGTAAAAAACACCAAACAAGTAAAGAATCGATTGTCAGCATATTTTGTAAAAGTAAAAAAAATTTCCTCATGGACATAATTTATACTTTCAACAATCTCATGACCAATAATCTGAACAAAGTTATTGTTCGATTTTAACCCGGTGTGTCAAGGCTAACCCACGTCTACCGCTTCTCCCCAAACCACTCAATTAAAGTCTTGACAGAATTCTAGCGCGCCCTATCTTACTCCACATCCGAAACCGGTTTTAGGACCAGGCGGACACCCATAAACTTCAAATGAGGAGAAAGGGATTTTGAAGAAACCGATTGATCCGGGCATGCATACGGCAGAACATATTCTCAATGGCACCATGGACCAGTTGTTTTCCTGCGGCCGGTGTTTCAGTGCACATATCGAACGAAAGAAATCCAAGTGTGACTACCACTTTAACCGATCACTCACCTCGGAGGAATTGAGTAAGATCCAGTCACGGGTCAACAGGGTAATCCGTTCCAATATGAAGGTGACGGACACCTATATCACAAAGATAGAAGCGGAGAAAAAATTCAACCTAAGTCGATTGCCCGAAGGGAGTTCTGCCCAGATACGTATGGTGCATATAGGTGATTATGATGTCTGTCCCTGTATCGGCCCCCACGTGGCTGAGACTTTGGAGATTGGAATTTTTCGAATCACCACTTCAGACTGTAAGGACGGTGTACTTAGAATTCGTTTCAAGATAGATGAGATAGATAAAATTGTTGGAGCATTTTTTCAGACTGGGTGAAGAGTACCAGGATTAAAATTATTACAAATACTGGAAAAAATGGATAATAAAAATAATTTCCCATATCATTTCAATAGCAATGCTTGCAAAACCTGTGGCGGAAAATGCTGCAGGGGTTTTGGAGGTTATGTCTGGGTCAGCATGGAAGAACTGAAGGAAATGGCAGGCACCAGGAACATGGATGTGGCTTTATTTGCCAAGCAATATGTGCGGCAGGTTCACGGTAAGCTTTCGTTGCAAGAGTATGTTATAAATGGCGAGCATTTTTGCTGTTTTTTTGACTTGATAGATTGTCAGTGCACAATCTATCAGAGCAGGCCCAGGCAGTGTAGAACTTTTCCATTCTGGAATAAATTCAAGAAAGAGCCGCAAATGATTCTTCTTGAGTGCCCGGGAGTTTCCTTGAAATAAGCGAATAAGTTTGGGGAAGGTATAACAATCAGATTATTATTATTTTTCTTTTGTCAGCATGTAGATTGAACTGACAATTGTAAGGCAGACGGCACAAAAAATAAAAGCACTTTTAAATGCTGATACGCCCAAAGAGGTTTCAGGATAGAGAACCTTCATCAGAGCACCCATTCCCTGTAAGAAAACCGCGACTCCAGCCATGGTAAAAAAATTGATTGCAGTCATTGCCATCCCTGCATTTTCATGGGGGACCTGCTCTTTTATATGGGCATACATGATCTGACCGGAACCGCTGAACAGCCCAAATCCAAAAAACAGGATCGAAAGTATTCCGGGTCCTGTTCCAGCTGGGAGAAAAACAAGAAAAAATAAGATACCGGTCATCCCTAATAGACCTGGAATAATGATTTTTTTCCGCGAATTGAAAATACTATCAGATAAGTGTCCGCTTAATGGGCATCCAATAATTAAACCAATGCTCATAAGCAAAATGATATTGCCGGCGGTTACATTTGAAAAACCGGCAACTTTTGTCAGATAGGGACCTGCCCATAATGCCTGAACCGAAGCATATATGCCGTAGCGGCAGAAGGTGGAAAAAGAAATGATCCAGAAATCTTTATGAGAAAAAAGCATTCGGGCGCTTTTCAGGGTATCTTTTATCCCGGGTTTAGAAATCTTCTGTGTGTTTTCTGGTTTTTGAGTCGTAGGCTGGTCGTTTACCAATAAATAAAAAAGGCTGATGATCAAAAAAGTGACTACACTCATTGTCATAAAAGAATTTCGCCATCCCATGGTTTGAACCATCAATACCAGCGGGGTTGTAGCTGCGATATTCCCAGCGGTCCCAATAGAAACTATCAAGGCTGAAAGGGTTGCAAACTGTTTCGGGTTGAACCAGATGGTGATCAGTTTCAAACCTCCCATAAAATTGCATGCCATACCGATTCCAAGAAGAACCCGTCCCAATGTCAGAGAATAATAGGATTCACCATGGGAAAAAACCAATGCTCCAATAACGGCAACCAAAGTGAGCAGGGTCATGGTTATTCGGGGGCCGATACTATCAAGAAAAATGCCAACCGGTATTTGCATCAGGGCAAAACCATAAAAAAATGAGGCAGAAACCGTACTCAGTTCCCAGGAATCAAGGGCTAAATCCTGAATTAAATTCGGAGCAATCACAGCGACGGATGAGCGATAAAATTGTGACAGGATGAACAATATTCCTGCAAAAATGAAGACCAGCCAACGGCGTGATGAATTTGTTTTTTCAGTGTCCAATTTTTATCAAGTATTGTAGGGTTTTAATTTGATTATCATTGACCCTATTCATAATACACTCTTAACAAAGAATCCATCTTTCTTTGTCCTGCAGGACCATTTTTGTCCTGGGAAAGGAAATTATTCCATACCGAAAAAATAAGAATACGAAATTATACGGATAGTAAAAATGAATTCGATTTTGAATCCCTTGCCATTTTTCCTGTATTCTTGTATGTAATCTGCTCTCGATGATAATAAAATAATTATGGATTTATTTTTTCAGCATGGAAAAGCAAAAAGAAAAAACAGACGTATCATTCACTGGGCCGCATAAAGTCGAACTTGGTAAATGGATCAGCTGCGCACCTTTTGAAGAACTCCTTGGGATAAAAATTATTGAAGCCAGGGATGGTCATGCTCACTTAACCATGCCATTTGTTTTTCAATTAGCCCAGGGAAAAGGGCTGGCACATGGAGGCGCCATTGTAGCACTTGCTGATACTTCAGTGGCCATGGCAATAAAAAGTATTATTCCTCCGAATAGTCGTTTTGTTACAATCTCATTAAACTCTGAATTTCTTGCTCCAGTAACAAAGGGAGTGCTGACATCCAAAGCCAAAGTAAAACTTTTAAAAGACAGAATGATCCAAGGGTCTTCAATGGTTTTTGATGAAAATGATAGAGAGGTAATGAAATTTTCGGCTGTTTTCAAGCTTGCGAAAGATGTAAATATATTTGAAACAGGCCTAAAAAAAAATAGGTGATCCCATCCGATCCACCCTTGGTACAGATAAATTTTTTTCTTGGATTTTTAAACTACCCCTGGAATTCAGGGGTAGTTCTCATGTTGGATAACATTTGATCGCAGTTCCTGACGTTCTATCTGGCACCTACCGGAAAGAAGTGTCCCAAACTAATGATCAAATTATTTTTTATTCATTTCTTTATTTTCTGCTGTTGCATCTTCAACAATACTTCTCATTGCAGATTTTGTTTCTTCTGATAGCGGTATGGGTTTGTGGTTGGCCAGAATATCAGCTGCTTTTTCCGCTGCACGTTCTGCCATGTCCTTACCACCTTTTCCAAGCCAGCGATCGTAATTGGCACGTTCGATAATATGGGGTGCAGAGGGCAGTGTTCTCATGTATTTCATTGTATGGGCCTGCATCAGATGGTCACCACCGGGTCCTACCGATTTGATCGTATCTATTGCAAGGGTCTCATCATTTACTACAATTCCCTGCATCACTTTTCGAACCATTTTAAAAATATCATTGTCAATAACCAATTGGGCATAACTGAAAATCAGTCCAGAATCCAACATTCCAGCACCGTAAATTAAGTTTGAGCCTGCATTGGCTGCGCACATGGCTGTCAGAGTCTTTTCGTGACCAGCCTGTGCATCGGGTAATTTAGAGTCAGCCTAGCCACCGGCAGAAAAACTCGGGAGCATATATTTCTGGGCAAGAACCGGAGCTGCAGCATTCAACATGCCGCATTCCGGAGATCCCACTGGTGTTGTGGTCAGTTTCAGGTCAAATGCCAGAGAAGAACAACCGTAAATGACGGGTGCCCCTTTACATGTCAGCTGATGCAGGACTATGGCCCCCAGGATTTCACAATTGTGTGTAACCAGGGATCCTGCAAGTGTAATTGGCCCGGATGCACCGGCCATTACCATTGAGATCAGGTTGCAGGGGACACCGGCCTTTGCACATGTCATAACCCCGGTACAGCAGTTTACATCCAGGGTAAGCGGGCTTGTGGGGGAACAATTAATAGTAAGAATCGGCCGGTCCCTTAAAGCCTCTTCTCCCCCGACAATGGCCTGGGCCATTTTTATGATTTTATCAGCCCGCCAGCCGTTGCCAGGTCCGTAGACCGTATGCTTTGACGTGTTGGCAAAGACCACTTCCGCTTCATGGATGGGTGCGACATTATCTGGTGCATCACCTGCAGTCAGGGATCGTTCACACACATCTACTTCTTCCATGGCATCTGTCAGGAGGGCTGCTTTGCCCACATCCTCATTGATGGATGGTCTGACCGAACCATCTGTGTCCATTACCTTAACACCCTGCCCAAACGTACAAAAATTAACTCTTTTGCCTCCCAGAAATACATCCTGCTTTGGGTCACGTCCGTATTGAACTATATTCGGCGGTGCCGAACGGATGCAGTCCTCCACAAGATATGCTGGAAATTTAGCAATCTTTTTCTTGCGATTAATTGTTGCACCTCCCCCTTCAAGGATATCAAGGGCTTCATCACTTCCAACATAAAGCCCGGTTGTTCTCATCACTTCAAGGGTGGCAAGGTGAATTTTTTCAATTTCATCGTCTCCAAAAACATTAAAGCCAAAACCACCGGTTGCGACCATGTCTGAGTATGGATTTTTTGATCCCATTTCATTCACCTGTAAATTAAAAGGTTATTCATATCTCATTCAACCCGGCAGGCACGCCTGCCGCCAACTCACTTTTTTTTCCTCCTTTGGTTAAGCTTTTTAAATTGCAAATTCATAATTCATTTCAATTCTGTTGACGGAATTGCACTTTATATGCCATCCGGTATTATTTTTTCTCTATATTTGATGGATACGGCTATCTAAACTCTGTCCTGTGTTTTCTGCAGGTGGTTTTAAAGTTATCTTCCTTTACCATATAGGGTAAGGATGCCATCGGCTTTTTATCTGTCAGTTGATGAAAACTTGGAATTTTTCGATAAAGTTAAAAATTTATCATACTATTTTTTATTTTTAAATTTTTTCCATAGCATTTTATTTGGAGCAATTGTTTACAAACCTTCAATATATTTTCCTAAATCCTTATCCAGCCCTGGCGCCAGCAAGGGTTTTTCCTGGCTTGCCAGACGATCTTTGCAAATCTGGCCGGCTTTTTCCAGGATACCCGGTCTCTGTTTTGCCCACATGTCATAGGGCTGCCAGAAGGATGCCGAGGGCTTCCATATTTTGTGACAATTTTGAAAAACCGATTTTTCCAGAAGATAGGTTCCTTTGTGATCAACATTATTAATTGTCTCAAAGATATCTGCTTTATCAAAGATGCCCAGACCTCTATTCATAAGCTCCACACGGCTGATCAGCTCTTCATCTAATATCCATTTTTCATAGGAGGTACTCATAATGGAGTCCATCACCCCCAGGCATTCGTTTACAACGCCCACCCCTGCCATAGCATGCCCAAGGTAGTTCTGCATGGTTTCCATGCCCGCCTGATAGTCCACCTGCTTGGCTTCGCTGAGCCCTGCCATGGCCCTGGACGGCAGATGATAATACCGGGCAAGCTGCATTGCAGCCATACCGATAAGGCTGCCTTCCGGAGCAGCCGTTATGGTGTTGGCCCACCGCATATCAGCCGTCATGGCACCACTGGAATATACCACGGGTGTTCCAGGGGAAACGGCCTGGGCCAGACAGATACCTGCTAAATTTTCAGCATTGATGACCGCCAGCATTCCATACATGTCCAATGGTCCGGTAAGACCAGCCATGGGTCCGGGCAGGATAAAAAGAACCTGATTATTTTCTGCATATGCCATAAGTGTCTGACAGGCCAGGGGATCAAACGCCAATGGGCTGATGGGGTTTACACTATAGGCAATCACATGGTTATCCTTTAAGAATCCTTCACCGTAAACCATTTCCAGCAGAGTAAAGCTTTCCATTGTTTCCGCAAAATCAGTAGCAATGCCGATAAGCGGTTTGTGGCTGTGACGGATGAGATGTCGAAGCAGGTGAAGATGTCTTGATTTGGTTGACATATCAGATGCTTCCACAGGAATAGATCCAATCATATCCACAACGTCACTTGACTCGCAAAGTTTGGTAATATTATCAAAATCAAGGGTAGTGCTCGGTCTTTTATTGCCGTTTGTTTCAATAATGGACATGGTGCCATTTCCTGGACAAATCACCGGCCGTTTCTGCCCTTTCCCAAAAACAAGAGGTGAACGGTTATCCCGGCCTGTCATCTGAAAACTTTTTGGTGTTAAATCAATAGATTCCGTTAAAAGCGGTTCATCAATATATACGATCTCACCTGAAACTCTTGCACCCTTTGAAGCCAAAACATCCCTGGCCTTCTCAAGATGGACAACAACACCTTTTTTCGACAGGATATCAATTGTTACCCCATGAATTTCATCTAAATAAGCGTTGGGAATTACATCAATCGGGTTTTCTAAAAACAAACCTGTTTCTTGAATATGGTCCATGTTTATTCGATCCTTATGATTGGTTGTTAAACCTGTCAATTTGTGTAGATATTATAACTTTTTATTCAAAGCTCCCTAAGAATAAGGATTTTATAAAAAGTAACCTTGTCCTTGTAATGCATTTTATATGCCATGTGATCTCTGCCTTAATTTTCCCTTTTTAAATCGTTTTGTGCGATTTTGAAGTCCCATATCTTATAAGTCATGTTTTTTTAGGAATAAAATCTAACCCAGCAT
>JAQICW010000461.1 GCA_027858355.1 Desulfobacula sp. | reverse complement strand
AATTGACAATTTTTGCCGGTGCTTCAAAATTTTTAATATTTTTCAGAATCTGGCAGCAGCAGTCACAGCAAAGACAAATATTCAAAGGTTTTTTTGCATTGGATGGCTGGGCAACAAGCCCTTGTTTAACTCCTTCTTTAACAATATCCAGGGCCTCTTCCTGGGATATTGTCCTTCCAATACCACGGCTTTCATAGATATAAGCACCGCCTCCAAATATTAGACAGGCTTCACTTATTTTATCACAGCCCTTGCCCATGATTGTATGTTCTTTTCTGCAGATGCACTGGGCCACAAGAATTTTTGATTGAGATCTGATAATATTTTCAACCTGTTCATAATCCATGATATTCAGCTCTGTGTTTACTGATTTGGCAACGGGAACCACCCTGAGCTGCTGGGTCTTGTTTCTATACTGGTCTTTTATCAGGTAAGGAACATATTCATTGAAATCTCTGATTAATTCCTTGGTCAGCCTGTTAACCTGATATTCCCAGATACCCACCACAAACTGAAGGAACATAAAGGTGTTTATCCCATTTCTGTTAATATGGATAATCAATCCTTTTTTCCCCATTTTAATTAACACAGGCTCTATTTCACTGGGATCTTTGCCAGCTTTTTTAGCAATTGCTTCCACTGGTTCAGGGATCATTACAAGGCTAAGGGCAAGTTCTGCTTCCTGTGTCGTAAAAAGCTGTTTTAAAATCCTGAGCTCGACCCCTGATTCAGTTTCAGGATAGCCGCTGGGAGTATTATCAAGGTGTAGAGCAAGTTTCTTGTAAACATTTTCCATGGTGTAAATCTCCAAAAGTCTATAATTAGTCTATAATTTTTCCTACAAGGTGCATGTCTTTATCACATTGTTCAAAGACAAGACCAACAATTTTTCCCCTGATGTTATGCGTATCCTTTAATAAAACACTTAAGTAGTTAGAGGTTACAGCCTTGAGCATGCCTGTTTTTGTGTCAGGCTTAAGTTGTACTATACCCTCAAGTTTTTTATTTAAATTGGCAGCAATAAAAGCTTTTCGTTTTGTTTTGTCAAGTTCCCGCATCCTTGCACATCGGTTCTTAATAACCAGAGGATCGACCTTGTTATCAAAATGATAGGCAGGGGTTCCTTTTCTGGCAGAAAACGGAAAGACATGGAGATAAGATATGGGGAGCCTTTTAATCAGTTCATAGGTATTATTAAACTGTTCTTCGGTTTCTGAAGGAAATCCAATCAATGTATCTACACCAATGCCTGCGCTGGGAATTTTCCCATGGATTTTATGGATGATATCTTCAAATAATGCCACATCATAGGGTCGTTTCATTTTTTTTAGAATATCATCATCCCCGGATTGCAGGGGAATGTGGAAATGATCACATAAAATATTTCCATGCTTTGCAAGATTAATAATGCCATCGTTGATCTCACCGGGTTCAATGGAGCTGAGTCTGATCCTGTAAACAGGTTTTTCATGGTTTATTTTTTCCAGCAACTGTAAAAGAGATAATTTTTTTTTAAAGTCACTACCATACATTCCAGTATGAATTCCAGTGATAATTACCTCTTTGAACCCGGAAAATTCAAGTTCTTTTAAATGTTTAAAGACCTGTTTTTCAGGCATGCTCACCGAAGATCCCCGGGCATAGGGAACAATACAATAGGTACAAAATGCATCACAGCCATCCTGTATTTTAAGATATGCCCTGGTCATTTCCCCTTTTACAGCATGATCAAATCCAAGAAAAGAATTTGCTTTGCTGTGATCTGTTTTTATAAATGTAAGAGGCGATTTGTTTTCGCAAATAGCGGCAATATTGTCTGCTATTTTAAGCTTGTCTTTATGGCAGACAATCTGGCCAAGTCGATCAATTTTTTTTATCTGGTCGGGATCAGTCTGGGCATGGCAGCCTGTAACAATGACTTTTGCATCGGGGTTTTCCCGGATAATTTTTCTAATGGCCTGTCTTGACTGCATACTGGCCTTTGATGTGACAGCACAGGTATTGATGATAAAAACATCCGCATTCTTTTTTTTGGCACCTTTTGTCCAACCCTGTTTTTCAAGGCTTGCGGCAATGCCATCACTTTCATATTGATTGACTTTGCATCCCAGGGTTTGGATATAAAATTTTTTCATTGAATAATACCTGCTCCCAGGACTCTGTTATCCTTATAGAAAACCGCAACCTGTCCCGGTGTAACCGCATTCTGGGGTTCATCAAATACAAGTTCTCCGCAAGATCCGTTTAAAGAAAGTGATGATTTAGCGCCTTTGTGGCTGTATCTGATTTTGGTCATAATATCACAGATAGTTTTCTGGTCTGAAAAATTCCAGTTGATCTGGGCAAGTTCAATGGTGTTTTCAGACAGATCTTTTTTAAAGCAGACCTCCAGAATATTATTTTTTACATCAATTTTTTTAACATAATAGGGTTCACTTGCCGGGCAGTTGACCCCGCGTCTTTGTCCTATGGTAAATTTATGCAGCCCCAAGTGGTGGCCTACAATTTTTTTATTCATATCTACAATATCACCTGGCCGTGGGGTCATCCCCTGTTTTTTTAAGATAAACCCGGGGAAATTATTATCATGTATGAAGCAGATGTCCTGGCTTTCTCTGGGCTGGGGCGGGGCAAGATGCTTTGACCTGGCAAATGCCTTTACCTCTTGTTTTGTCATCCCGGCCAATGGAAAAATAATTTTTTCAAGCTGGTGGCTGGATAAAAGGGAGAGAAAATAACTCTGGTCCTTTAGCGGATCTATTCCTTTTTCAAGATAGCAATGGGAAATCTTTTTATCTGGAAAGGAAATGGGATTAACAACGGTGGCATAATGGCCAGTAGCCAGAAAATCTGCCCCCATGTTTTGAACTATTCTTAGCAGTTCACCAAACTTTATCTCTTTATTGCAGATAATACATGGGTTTGGGGTTTTACCTTCAAGATAGGTCTGGATAAAATATTGAACAATCTTTTTTTCAAAAATTTTAGAAAGATCAATACAAGTTACAGGGAACCCGAGCTGGTTTTCAATACTGGTAAGATCTGCCGGTTCTTTCTCGTAACCCGTTGTAAAATGAATTCCAAAAACATGTTTATATTTCTGTTTTAATCGATATCCTGAAACAAGGGAGTCAACTCCGCCACTTAAGGCAACAGCCACAATGGGGGATTTCATCAGGCAACTTCCTGGGCCTTTGAAGAAAATAACCCCATGGCCCTTGTCGGGCAGGTCACAACACAAAGCTCGCACACACTGCACTTTTCCTTGTCAAAAATAACTTCCATTTCCGGTCGTTTGATATGCAGGGCTTCAGTTGGGCAGACTGCTGTGCAGGCCCCGCAATGAGTACAGATCTCCTCATCTTTATAGATTTGATGTTCAGGGCTGGATATGCAAACTCCCTGGTCTTTTAAAAATTTTATGCCCTTATTAAATCCTGTTTTAGATGCGGAAGAAATTTCCAGCACCATATATCCTTCTTTTTTATTGGATATTCTGGCACTTAAAATATTAAATAAAAGGTCATATTTTTTTGTTAACTGACATACCAGTGCTTTCTGTGCAACTTCTGGTGGAAAGGTCAGTATCATTATTTTAGAATACAATCTAAACCTCCAATTTTTGTCCTAAATAAATAATTTTCTTTGACAAAATAGACACATTAAGTATTATCGCATACATGGTCAAGATGTATATTAACATCACTGGGTTATATTATAAATAACATAGATAAACAATCTTGTTTTTAAGTTGTGAATTATGAACAGATTTGCATTTGAACTATCCAATTATACACTTAAAACCTTTTCAGGGTTTTCAAAGGCAAGCATCAAGATCTCGGGGAAGCACAATATCTCGGATGAATCAATTATTTTTACAGCCAACCATTTTACAA
>JAQICW010000427.1 GCA_027858355.1 Desulfobacula sp. | reverse complement strand
GAATACCTCTTCAAGGAGTCCAAATATGATTGGCGCCCAGGTTATCGTTAAAATGTTAGAAAAATATCATGTGCAATATATTTTTGGTGTTCCAGGTGATACCAGTATTAAACTCTATGAAGCTCTGTACGATAGTCAATCAGATATCAGGCACATTATGGCCAGGGATGAACGATCGGCATCTTTCATGGCTGACGCCTATGCCCGGCTGAGTCATAAACCCGGCTTTTGTGAATGCCCTTCCGGAGCCGGTTCCCTTTACACCCTACCTGGAGTGGCTGAAGCCAATGCTTCTTCCATCCCCGTCATTGCCATAACATCGGATGTGCCCCTGTCCGGAGAAGGCAAACAGACAATCACGGAACTTGATACCCAAAAATTATATGAATCCATTACTAAATGGGCCTCCGTGGTAAAAAATGTTGGGCAAATCCCGGAGGTGATGCGAAGAGCCTTTAGAATCGCCACAACGGGCCGTCCAGGAGCTGTCCACCTGGCATTTCCCAAAGAAACCCTGTATGACGATTTCTCAAAAAAGTCCAAAGAACTATACGCCGACGAACACTGTTGTACCTATCCTGCATACCGTACCCGGGGAGCACGGATCCAATTGGAAGCCCTGGTTAGCCACATGGCAGGGGCAAAACAATTGACCATAATAGTGGGTGGAGGTGCCAACCATTCCCAGGCAGGGGAGGCAATTCGATCAATGGCTGAATGGACTGCAACCCCGGTTGTCTCAACCATTTCAGGCCAGGGCATCATGCCCGATGACCATCCCATGGCCCTGGGTGTTATTGGTGATAATGGTTTCCACCCCCATGCCCACAGAGCCGTTGAAGAGGCTGATGTCCTCTTATATATTGGATGTAAAATGGGTTCTGTTTCTACTATCAACTGGTCCATGCCGTCGGAAAAGCCAGATCGAAAAATTCTCCAGATTGATTTAAACCCTGAAATGCTGGGCAATAATTTTCAAAACACCTTGAGTGTTGCAGGGGATGCAAAACTTGTAGTTGAAGACCTGTTAACTCTTTTAAAAGAAAAGACAGCTCAAAAAGAAACATCAAGCTGGGTAAATGAACTGAATCAACAGCGCAAGACTTTCTGGAAAGATGCTGAAAAAGAGTTTCAAGTTAATACCCTGCCCCTGAAACCCCAGCGTATTATTGCCGAACTCAATAGCCACCTCAATGAATCCACCATTGTGATCTCCGATGCCGGAACCCCCACACCCTATATTACCAGGTATCTACGACTTGCGGCCAAAGATTCCAGGTTTATCATTCCCAGGGCCTTCGGCGGGTTGGGTTATGCTATCCCGGCTGTGGTAGGAGCCCATTTTGCACGACCCGATGCAAAGCTGGTAGGGCTTTTCGGGGATGGGTCTCTGGGCATGTCAGCCGGGGAACTGGAAACCATTTCCCGACTCAATATCCCGGCTGTACTCATCCATTTTAACAATAGCTCATTTGGCTGGATCAAGGCCTTGCAGAAACTCCATTGCAATGAAAAATATTTTTCAGTGGATTTCAATGCCAATGATCCGGCAAAGGTGGCACAAGGATTTGGCCTAAATGCATTGTCCATTGAAACTGCTGAAGAATTGGTTCAGGGTCTGGATATCGCATTTAAATCCAAAGCACCTGTTTTCCTGGATATAAAAAGCGAACCTGAATCAGATGATATTCCCCCGGTCTATTCCTGGATGCAGACCCAAAAAAAGCGTGGCAATAAATAAGGAGTGGCAATAGATAAGGAATGGCAATAGATAAGGAATGGCAATAAATAAGGAGTGGTGTGTAAATATATCAACAATTAAAAAAGGGAGAAAGAAAATGAAAAAGACAATCATCTATCGATTAACTTTTCTAATGGCAGCGTTTTTTGCACTACCAGCTGCTACCATGGCCAATGATTACAAAGTGACCAAGTCAACAACCCTGACCCGGGTGGCCGGGGGCGTGGGCGGCGGCTGGTATGTTCAGGCCGGCGGCATTGCCAGAATGATTGCGGAAGCTGAGCCCAACCTGATCCTGAAAGTGGTTCCAGGCGGCGGCGTGGTCAATCCGGTCCGGGTCTCCAGACACAAGGATGACCTTGGCTGGGGCATCACTTTTGTGGATAAAATGGCATTTAAGGGGCTGGCACCGGTCTATAAAACAGCCAATCCCGATGTCCGTTCCCTGGGCGGAATCTTCGGTATTTATCACATCCATGTTCTGGGCGCCAAAGACAAGGGTATCACCACCATGACCCAGCTTGCCGATATGGTCAAGGCAGGTAAAAAAATCAAATTAGCCGCACCCATGAAAGGGACATCAGACCTGCCCTTGATGAATACTATTCTGAGCTTTTACGGCATTTCCCTGGACGACATCAAAAAAGCAGGCGGCAAGGTTTTCCATGCTGTCTATTCAGACATGGTCAACCTGTATAAAGACCATCATGTGGATTTTGTATTTACCCACCTTGGTCTTCCCGGGGCTGCCATCACCGAAATGACTGTGAGCCGGGATTCTTCCCTTATTGCTCTGTCCGATGCCTGCCTTGATCATCTAAACAGCGAACTTGGTACATTGTCCCGGGATTCAGGACGAAGCTTTATCCCCAAAGGCACTTACAAGGGGCAGGATGTTGACGTACCAACAGTTGTATCTGCAGGCGAATTGATCATCAACAAAGATGTGCCTGAGAATATTGCCTATACCATTATTAAAATCATCTGTGAAAATACAGATGAATTATATAAAATCAATCCTGCGAACAAGAATTTTAAACCTGAAACCGGATGGAAAAATGTAGCCCTTCCCCTTCATCCAGGTGCTATAAAATACTACAAGGATGCGGGTCATATGAAATAGAAACCGCTGGCCTGACAACGGCCTTGTCTCTTAATACCGGCAGGGTATTTGCATACCCTGCCCTTCATACTGATACTTTCCAGGAGGCTTCATGAAAAATCTTAATACCTGGCAAAACAAGGCAATAGGTGCCTGGCTTGCTATTCTTTCCATTTTTCAGTTATATACAGCCACTGTGGGAATTTATCAGCCTCGTATCCAGCGGGGTATCCATCTTTTGTTTCTACTGCCTGCAGCCTTTGTTCTTTTCCCGGCATTCAAGAAACAAGTCCATGAGCGAGTGGGGATCTTCAACTGGATTCTTGCAGTTCTTTCAATTTTCCCACCACTTTATATTATATATTTTCATGAACGACTCACCGAGCGTCTGGAATTTGTGGATGATGTCCTGACCATTGAACTGGTCCTGGGAACACTGATGGTTGTCCTGCTCCTGGAAGCTGTCCGCAGGGCAGTGGTACCGGCAATGGCATTTCTCATTGCCGGTTTTTTTGCCTATCTTTATGCGGCCCCATATCTTCCCGGGGTATTTTATTCCAAACCCGTTGTCTTTGCCGAAATGATTGAAATGCAGTATCTGATTACCGATGCCGGTATTTTCGGGTCCATCACAGGAGTCTCTGCCACCTTTGTGGCATTGTTTGTCATTTTTGGGGCTTTTATGGAGGTCACCAAAACAGGCCAGTTTTTTACGGATCTTGCCTGCAGAATCGCCGGCAAGAGTAATGGTGGACCGGCAAAAATTGCGGTTATCTCCTCAGGGCTTTTTGGCTCCATCTCTGGTGTGGCAGCTGCCAATGTTTATTCAACAGGTGTATTCACCATTCCTTTAATGAAAAAGCTTGGGTACAGGAGAAGATTCGCCGGAGCTGTGGAAGCTGCTGCCTCCACAGGAGGTATGCTCATGCCTCCGGTCATGGGAGCTGGTGCCTTTGTTATGGCAGAGATCACGGGTATATCCTATGTTAATATCGTCATCGCTGCAATGCTGGGATCATTGTTGCTTTACGCCAGTATGGTAATACGGGTCCATTATACAGCTAAAAAAGAACAACTTTCAGGGGTGGAGGAAGGAGACATGGTCTCCTATGGGCAAATTCTTAAAGATTCCTATCTTCTCATCCCCATGGTTATGCTTGTGGTTATGCTCCTAAAAGGATATTCACCCTTTCTGGCGGCCAATGCTGCAATTGCAATTGTTTTTTTGATCAGTTTTATAAAAAAAGATACCAGGATGACACCTGGCAGACTTTTTGAAACCCTGCATCTTGCCGGTCACAATATGATCATGATTGCCCTTGCCTGTGCAGGAGCAGGCATGGTAGTTGCCATTGTCACCCATACCGGTCTTGCCCTGGGTGTTGCCACGGTCATCACTAACTGGTCCGGGGGACTGCTGCTTCCGGCCATGCTCCTTGTCATGGTCACCTCCCTGGTTATGGGTATGGGACTGCCCTGCACGCCTGCCTATATTATTGCCATTACCATTGGCGGCCCAGCCCTGCTGGCCATGGGGGTTGATATGCTGCCGGCCCATCTTTTTGTCTATTATTTTGCCGTTCTAGCCGGGGTTACCCCGCCTGTGTGCGTGCCTGCCTTTTGTGCCGCCTCCATTGCCAAATCAAAACCACTCCAGACTGGTTTTGAAGCCTTTAAACTGGCTTTGGCTGGATTTTTGATCCCCTATGTTTTTGTATTCAACCAGGCCTTGCTTATGAAGGGCACTCCCCTTGAAATTATCACGGTCTTTCTGATGGTTTTAATGGCAATTATATTTTTTGCAGGAGCCTTGAGCGGATATTTTTTCAAACCTCTGAACCTAGGTTTGCAGATCAGCCTCTTTGTCCTGGCAGGACTTACCACCTTTTTGTGTGCCAAACCTGATATTCTCAATTCACCCATGATCAGAATCCTGGGGATTCTTGTCCTGGCAGGAATTTTGTTCCAACCCCTGTGGCTAAAGTTCCGAGCATCCAATAATAAAAAGTATGAACCAAATGCCTGAACAATTGATAGAACAGTTGCTAGAACAATTGCATAAAGCGCCCCTGGTAGACCTATTGTCAATAAGGAAAGCTCTTGGGTAAACAAAACTCACCGCATATTGTCATCATTGGCGGAGGGGTCATAGGCACTTCAATTGCCTATCATCTGGCAAAGCAGGATGCCAGGGTGACCCTGATCGAAAAAAAGGACCTGGCTTCGGGCAGTTCCGGAGCCTGCGACGGTCTGGTTTTCATGCAGTCCAAAAAGCCAGGCATCCACCTTTCCCTTGCCATGGAAAGCCTTAATCGGTTTGAGGATCTGCAAAAAGAACTGCCAACAGACATTGAGTTTAAAAAAACCGGTGGTATGGTGATCATTGAGACCGAGGCCGAGTATTGTGCCATGGAAAAATTCACAAAAGAGCAGCAGGCCATTGGTCTGGATGTTCAATTGCTGGGTAAGCCCCAGGCCCTTGACAAAGAGCCATTTCTATCACCCAACATCCTGGGGGCAACGTTTTCGCCTCTGGATGCCCAGGTCAACCCCATCAATCTGACCCTTGGGTTTGCTCTGGCTGCGAAAAGAAACCATGCCAGAATCATTAATCATGCAAGGGTGCTGGGCATTCATACAAAAAACAACAACGTCACAGGTGTTGCAACAACCAGAGGGAATTTTGATGCAGATATTGTGGTGAATGCCGCCGGATCAATGGCAGGGTTGATATCTGATATGGTGGAAATTTCAATGCCTGTGCAACCAAGACGTGGCCAGATTGTCGTAACCCATGCCGAAAAACCAGTGCTCAAACGCTGCCTGATTTCTGCCAAATATATTGCAGCCAAATATGACCCTGCTTTAGCCGTTAATGCCGGACAGGGCATTTCCATGGAACAGGCCGATAACGGGAACCTGCTTTTAGGTTCCACCAGGGAATTTGTTGGATTTAATAAGGAGAATACCCTGTCAGGCATAAAAAAAATTATCAGACAGACTGCTGCGATTCTGCCGGTTTTGGAGACTTTTCAGGTGATCAGAACCTTTGCAGGACTCAGGCCCTATACTCCCGACGGGTTGCCGATCCTGGGTCCGGTCAGGTCCTTGAATGGTTTTTTTATTGCTGCAGGCCACGAAGGTGATGGCATTGCTTTGTCGCCTATCACAGGAGATCTCATGGCCCGCATGCTTTTGGAACAAAAAATCCCCATCCCTCTGGAGGCCTTTTCCCCGGACCGATTCAAGGGCAGTAAAGGCAAACACCATGGGTAACCAAGAGTCAAATTCCAATGGAAATCTGAGGATTGCTTCTGTTGAGAGGGGTAAAAAGATAACCCTGATGGTCAATGGCAAAAAAAATCTGGCTTATGAGGGTGAATCAGTCCATGCCGCATTGATTGCTGCTGGTATTAAAAATTTTCGAGCCTCAAAAACAGGGAAGCCCCGGGGTATTTTCTGCGGTATGGGCATCTGTTATGAATGCCTGGTCACCATTGATAATATACCAGACCAGAGGGCCTGTATGACCATGGTAAAAGATAACATGGAAATTATCACTGAAGTTCCTTTCTTTCAACAACAGATTCTGGAAGAAAACAATATGGGTGAAACCCAATGAAAACCCAATATCATGTTATCATTGTAGGGTCTGGGTTTGCAGGGCTTTCAGCAGCTGCAACCCTTGCCGGCAAGGGCCTTGATATATTGATCATTGATGAGAGTGTTAGCCCCGGGGGACAGCTGCTTAGAAAGACCCGGTTAAAAACCTCCTGTTTCCCAAAACTTGAACCTGATCTGATGAAAGCCAAGGGTTTTGATCTGATTCAAACAATAAACAAAACTTCTGGCATTGACTGGCTTTTTCAGGCCCAAGTCCTGGGTATTTTCAAGGATAAAAGGCTCCTGGTCCATGGGGAAAATATAAAAACTCCAGGGAAAAAAGATTCAGAAAAAATCCTTGAGGTCCGGGCCGAGCACCTCATACTTGCCACTGGAGCCAGGGAAAGGTATCTGCCATTTAAAGGCTGGACCCTGCCCAATGTAATGTCCCTGGGATCTGCCCAGATCCTGATGAAAACCCATGGGGTTCTGCCGGCCCATAACACCCTGATTGCTGGTACCAGTCCTCTTATGATGGTTCTGGCATGGGAAATACTTGGCAACAAGGGTAGGGTCACAGCACTTGTGGATGAAAACCCCATGATCAAAAAGCTGAATTTTCTTCCCCTTATAAAAAACCACTGGCCAAAATTCCTGGAAGGTGCATTTTATACCTCCAAAATGGTTCTGAATCGTGTCCCCATATTCCAGGGATACAGGGTGATCCAGGCCAGGGGTAAAGAAGGGTTTAAATCTGCAATCATGGCAAAAGTAACTCATAAGGGAGATATAATCCCTGGCACAGAAACAGAATTTTTTGCCGATGCATTACTAATTGGGTATGGTTTTGTTCCCAATATTGAGTTGGCAACTCAGGCCGGCTGTGACCTTGAATACCAGAAAAACAAGGGAGGCTGGGTGGTCAAGGTAGATAAAACCCTTGAATCTTCTTTCCCTTCTGTTTTTGCTGCAGGCGAGGTTACAGGCATTGCCGGAGCTAAAAAATCGTTTATCCAGGGAAAACTTGCTGCCATGTCCATACTTAAAAAAATGGGGAAAATAAATGCCGGCAAACAAAAAAAACAATTTATAGAAGAAGTCCAAAGCCTTATTTTTCTTGATCATCAACAGACAGAGTATGCATCTTTTTTAAATCATCTGTGCCAGGTCCCAAAATCAGCCTATGCTGCTATCCCGGACGAAACAATGATCTGCCGGTGTGAAGAGATCACCATGGGAACCATTAAAAAAAATATTCACCAGGGATTTGATACGATTGGCAGTCTAAAAAAAGCCACAAGGAGCGGTATGGGAAGGTGCCAGGGTCGAATATGCGGCCCTGTTATTTTTGATATCATCACTGCCTTGACTAAAAAAAATCCAGGCCATATTGGATATTCTATGTCCCGGGCACCGGTAAAAAATGTAAATATCAAAGCCTTTTTAAATTCATAACAAAGGCTCAAAGGTTGTATATATAATAATGGAATTAACAAAAAACAAATCAACCACCTCATTTATCGGCATCATAATGCTGGACACCATTTTTCCACGTATTAAAGGAGATATTGGCAATCCAGCCACCTTTAACTTTCCTGTTCAGTACAAGGTTGTAAAAGGAGCCTCTCCGGAACGTGTGGTAATAAAGGCTGATAAAAGTTTGATCCAGCCCTTTATTGAGGCAGGTCGTTCCTTGATAAGGGATGGAGCTATTGCCCTTGCCACCTCCTGCGGATTTCTTGCCCTGTTTCACAGGGAACTTATACAGGCGCTGGATGTTCCTGTATTTTCATCAAGCCTGCTCCAGGTTCATATGGCTCAATCAATCATCAGAAATGACCAAAAGGTAGGCATCATCACAGCCCGGAAAGAGTCATTGACCCTGGAACACCTTGCCGCTATCGGAATCGAGCACTACCCCCTGGCCATTATCGGCATGGAAAAGGCCGAGGAATTTTCATCTGTTTTCATCGAAGACAAACCCACACTTGACTCAGAAAAATGTGGACAGGAGATGAGGACAACCGCCTTAAAGCTAAAAAAGCTAAATCCAGATATCGGTGCGATTGTACTGGAATGTACCAACATGCCTCCCTATACAGAGACTATTCATATTGCAACAGGGGGATTGCCAATATTTGATGTGGTCACCATGATCAATTTAGCATATTCAACATTAATATCTTCCAACATAACCGAAAACTAGTGAATAGAATTCATAAAAATTGAATTTTGGAATCAAAAATGGTGACACAGAATATTGAACACTCACGACCTTTAATCAAAGCTCAACCAGAGACTAATGAATTTTTCCCCAATTCTTTTAAATATCTATAAACAGTCTGCTCAGATACTTTCAAAGACTTTGCTACTTCATTCACCACACCCTTCAGC
>JAQICW010000407.1 GCA_027858355.1 Desulfobacula sp. | reverse complement strand
TTTTACCAGGTTCATCCTCATATAATAAAACAACCTTAATCTTTGAATTCTTCATAACATTCATTTCTTGTAAAATTTCTTTTGGGAGTAAAAGCACCCCATTTTCTGATATATTAGTTGTATATTCGAATGCTTTCATACATTATTGCTCCCTAGTTTGATTATATCTATAGCAGTGTTGACATATAAAAATCATCTTGACACCAACAGTGTATCCATAAACTTAAATTTCTGCAAATCCTTTTTTGGTTAATTATCAGGGTCTGACCCCGATAAGTGTCTGTTTTTGTGGGGAAATCGTTTCAATCTGGGGCATTTTTTCCTCTCAGGGCCTGGTTTTTGGGGTCAAAAACAGCGTTTTAAGAATTTTGTATGAGGTTTCCTTATTGTCGTTATTGGGGGAAGGTGTAAAGTATCCTATGCCGAGGTCTACCGTTGGATTTTGATCGCTGTACAAAAGGTTCAAATTGATTTCATTGATAAAATTCTTTTCAATGCTATACGGTAGACTTCCATATCTTCCCGTTTATCAATGGCAATAATTTTAATAGTTTGTCCACTTTCATGATAGACAATCCTAATTTACTTCCTGACTGCGTACAGTTTAAAATAGCCTTTAAGGTTTATGCCGGCTTTGTTGCCAAGAGGAACACCATACTTTGGATTCTGCTCCAATTTGACAAGCTGTTTCAAAACTTGCTTTTTCACACCGCCATCCAACCCATTAAACCCGCATGGGCCTCTGGAATCAGTTCAACTTTCCAGGTCGGCACGGGTAAACCCCTCTGCGTCTATCAAATCATCAAGATTAAGGGTCGATTTACTACCTCGGCGTTCTTCTATAATTCCGGCAAGATAGACATGCTCAAGGATATCTTTTGCCTTCTCTGTTCGCTCCCACTCTTCAAAAGGGATAATTGCTGCTGTTTTATTGCCTTGTAAATCTGTAACAAATTGTGTTTCCATGGTAAACTCCCATCAAATTTTATAACTATTGCATTATAACCCATCATACTCTGAAAATAAAGCAGTTCATAATGGGGGCAAAAACAGGCTTTAAATAATGGGGTCTGACCCCGATAAGTATCTGTTTTTTAATGCAAATCATTCCAAATAACGGCGTTTTCACCTCTTAGGACCCAGTTTTCAGGGGTAAAAACAGCATCGTAAGCATTTTGGGATTCATGAATTGCATAATCCTCAAGGCGATCTTCGCCCTGGGTAATATTGTCCATGAAATTGGGGTCAGAATTAGTTTTGAATCTAATTTGACCAAATCGTTTAACCTTAAAAGGCGGTGCCGGCAGCATTTTTATCTTATATCGCTTTCCAAATTTATCCTGGTTCTGTTCGATATACTCGCGGCTTCCTACAGCCAGATTATTTGTCCATATGCTTTCCCGCTTCAAGCTGCCATGCTGTAATGTGTACGCCACCAAATCCTCATAATACGCTCTAAACTCATCTGGATCAGAAATTCCAGAACAAGAAAGCAGAGCCTCGTAATCAATCAACCGGTACCGCCTGGGTGGGCTTACAATTTCACTATACCCGCAAAATTCCCAGTCCTTTGGGTGCTTCACTGCGCCGGCCCGCACCATGTTCAACTCTATATATGCCATGCATCTCAACAGGTGAACCCCGCTTTCAATGGCCGTGGTGTAAAAACGATCCTCCCAGAAAGCACCCTTACGGTTTTTCCGGGTGTTGTACGCCTGCCCCGTGCTGCCGGACATCAGCTGCATGCTTTTGGAAATAGTGTCCCTGCCACTGTCCACGGCCAGCAGGTGGATATGGTTGCATGTGACAGCATAGGTAAGCACCTTAAGCCCAAAGCGTTTTTTGGATTCAAAAAGCCAGTCCCTCCAGGCTTTTCTGTCCTTTTCAAATTTCAGCAGGTGTTCTTTTTTATGGCATCGATGGGTGATGTGCCACAAAAAGCCTGGTATGTGGATTCTTTGTCTGCGCGGCATTATAATAACTTGCGGTGTAAAGCGTTGCCTGGCCCGGGCAAAAAACTTAAATGCCCTTTTTGGGTATCAAAAAGTGCAGGCTAAGCGCTTTTTAGGCTGTGATTTTGGCAATATTGTTTGTAAAAACAGTTACTTATCGGGGTCTGACCCCGTTATAATTTAACACCCTGCCTGCTTATGGAGATAATGATCCAGCGGTTCTACATTACAATGGAAACCTGCTCTATCATGAGCGGCGTTCAGCGGCACTATAACCAGATTTTGGTAATTCATCATTTGCTGATGACGCGCTTATCATGCTCTTCAAAGGCTGCTGTCAGTTTTTGATTAAAACGAACCGGCTCGGTCAGGGCATCGAAGAAGATCCTTGAATTTTTTGTATTCAATGTCATCATCTGATGTTCCTGTATAGTTTGCTCTGCACGCTTCAAGGCGCTGGTCAGTATAAAATGGCTGATGGTCTTGCCTTCAAAAGCTGCGGCAAGGTCTATAAGGTGCTTTGCGCTGCTTTTCACACGGAGATTGATCCGTTCATTTTTATTTTCAGTTGTTGTATCCATGGTTAGGTTTCCCTGGGGTTTTTATCAACACGCTGAATAAATGTACTTCATAACGGTGCCTTTGTCAAGGTTAATGCGGGTAATGCGGTAATGCGGGGTCTGACCCCGATAAGTATTTGTTTTTATGGGAGAATCGTTCCAATTTGGGGTGTTTTTTCCTCTTAGAACCTGCTTTTTGGGGTCAAAAAGTGGGTTCTAAGGATTTTGCCTGGGGTCACTATTCCTTTTTTGCACCGGGATGGGTGATTTCCATATTTAAATATTGTTATTGCTGGTTTTTTAAATCATGCAGAATTTTTAATATTGTGTTGTGGAGGTCTTTAATATTTTTGTCACAAACATTGAAAATAATTTCAGCATCAATACTGAAATATTGATGACTGATGATATCACGCATTGATTTAACACCTTTCCAATTTATTTCAGGATAAGTCGATAATAGTGAACCATTTGTGATTTTATCAATATTTTTAAATCCTTCTCCAATTGCTATTAAAAGCATACAAATTGAATCGAGTTTTTCCATGCCTTCATGTGAATCCGTGAAGAAGGCAACGTTGTTAACTGGCTTAAAACGATAGATGACTTTCTCGGTTGCGGTGAGAATCTGTTTTAATATTTCTTGAACAAGTTCTAAATCATACATATATGGCTTCTTGATGTATTCTCTTTTTTAAAAAAGCATTAATACCGTCATGTAACCGGATAATGTCAATCGATGTTCCAAATTCTTCTTCAAGTTCGGTTTTAATTGTTCCCAAAATAAACAAATCCGGCGTTTGTTGTTCAATTAAAATATCGATATCTGATTCAGCATGGTTAGTATCCCTTGCTACAGATCCAAAAAGTCCGATTTTTAAAAAATTATAACGGGATTGATTTTTTTCTTTGTACTGCTTTAATTTTATTATTATTTCGGCCCGATTCATGAGAACCTCTCTATTTGAAATTGTTTGATATAGTTTATCGGGGTCTGACCCTGATAAGCAATCCTACCAACATTTTTTTAGCGTTTGAAAGACTGATTATAAAAGATCTAAGCTTAATTTAACAGCGTAGTTAACTTCCTGCATTTTTTTTTCACTAATTTGGCCAAATCTTTGTTCCAGTCTTTCTTT
>JAQICW010000377.1 GCA_027858355.1 Desulfobacula sp. | reverse complement strand
TATCAGAAGAACTTTGATCATAGGAAAACCAAATGATGGAACTTTTCCATTTTTTTAGTACTTGTTTAGAGAATTCAAAATTACCATAAAAGAGTGTGACAACGGCCAGAAAATGGATCGCCCAGACTTTCTGATAATTCTTTTTTTACCTTGATGACAACTACACAGCTATGGTAGTTTCCCTTTCATGAACACGACGGCATCAAAAATATCACTTCACGGCGGCCACAGCGGTCAATATTGTAACCATGCCAGGGATTTACTCGAAGATATCATCCTGCGCTATATAGACCTTGGATTCAAACGAGTCGGAATCACTGAACATATTCCGCCCATTAATGATGCTTTTTTATACCCTGAAGAAAAAGCGCTTCATCTTACTGCAGATGATCTGTACAAACGATTTGAAGATTATTTTAATAATCTGAATAATCTGAAAGAAAAATATAGGGCTCAAATCAAAATCTTTGCCGGGATGGAGACAGAAGCCTATACTGGTTACGTTCTTCATGTTAAACAATTGATCGCAAGGTTTCAACCCGATTATATTGTGGGATCTGTTCACCATATTAATGATATCTGTTTTGATTATTCCAGAGAAGACTATGATAAGGCCGCTGCCATTTGCGGTTCCTATGATGCTTTGTATGAAAAATATTTTGACCGGCAATATGAAATGATAAAACTGCTTAAGCCTTTTGTGGTAGGCCATTTTGATTTGATCAGGATCTATGATCAAGCCTATGCAAAAAGACTTTTAAACCCTGACATACAGCAAAAAATCCTGCGGAATCTAAGGCTTATCAAATCCTTGAACCTTGTCATGGATTTTAATCTGCGGCCCCTTACAAGGGGAGAAAAAGAACCCTATCTTACGGACTCGATCCTTAAACGTGCAAAAGAAATGGATATACCAGTGGTTCCAGGAGATGATTCCCATGGTGTTAATCAAGCAGGCGGACACGTTGACAGGGCAATCGAGATATTAAAGACCATGGGATTTAACACCCTTTGGCCAGAGCCTGTACTTTTAACCTGATATCCACAAGGAAAATAGAGAGACAACATTAGAAATGACCCCTGAAAACATTTCAATCATTCTTGTTGAACCCCAGGGACCGATTAATATCGGCTCTGTTTGCAGAACCATGATGAATTTTGGATTTACACAGCTTCGGCTGGTAAATCCCACAAAACATTATAAATCGCTTTTGGCAAAAAAAATGGCCTTAACCGCATTCTCTGTTCTTGAAACTGCTTTAATTTTTAATGACCTTGCCTCTGCCCTTTCAGATATACAGATCGCCTTTGGCACTACCCGGAGGTTTGGTAAATATCGAAAAAACTTTTTTACACCATCAGATGCAGCCGAAAAATTAAGCCAAACAAATGAGGGAGTAAGTTGTGCCCTGGTACTGGGTCCTGAAGACACAGGGCTTGAAACAAAAGATCTTGATCTTTGCCAGCATTTTATCACCATCCCCACCCATGATGCCTACAAGTCCATGAACCTGAGCCATGCTCTGACTGTACTGTTATACGAAATATCTTTAAAAGCTGATTCCCGGGAAAACTTTTCTGACCCATCATCACCTGAAAAGCTTGCCATGGGAGATGAAATCGAACATATGTTTGCACATATGAAAGAAAGTCTTTTAAATATTGATTTTCTTGACAAACAAAACCCGGAACACATGCTAAGAACATTCAGGCGACTTTTCGGTTCAGCAGGACTCACATCCAGGGATGTCAAAATTATCCGGGGAATGATGAGCCGGATAGACTGGACAGAAGACCAAAGGAGGAAAATAACCAATATTTAACTCTTTATTTTCTTGTTTTCCGGGTCATAGAAAGAAGACAATGAAACTTTAGCAGGATAAATTGTCCCGGCAATATTAATTTCCCAGTTTCCTGCATCAATATAATTCTGATCAACGGGTTCATCTGCCTCAATCATAAATAATCCAACGGCTCCACCAAGGGTGTAACCATAAGAGGCGGATCTAACATAGCCTGCATGTTTTCCATTCCTGCTGATAATTTCGGCGTGGAATAACAAGGGTTCAGGGTCTTTCACCATGACCTGGGCCAGACGTCTTGTCATCCTGCCCTGGGCCTTTTTCTTAGCACAGGCATCTTTGCCAATAAATCCCGCGGGTTTGTCTAATTTAATAGTAAAGCCCAATCCCGTCTCATAAGGGTCATCCATATTGTCCATGTCATGACCATAATCCCTGTAGCCTTTTTCCATTCTCAAACTGCCAAGGGCTTTCAGACCTGCATGACACAGGTTGAATTTTTTTCCAGCTTCAACAATCATATCATACACATGGACGGCCTGTTCCGTCGGGATATAGAGTTCGTATCCAAGTTCACCCAGATAGGTCATCCGGATGCAGATTGCCCGTCCATATCCAATGGCAATCTCCTGTACATGCCGGTAGGGGAAGGCCTCATTTGAAACATCTGCAGGTGTGATGGACTGCAAAAGTTCACGGGATCTGGGTCCCTGAATGTTTAATTGTGCATAGGCTGATGTCATATCTGTAACAAAAGCATGGGCATCCGCTGGAATATTCCGCTTTAACCAGGTTTCAGCATGTCTGTGCATGGTATCCGTAACCACAACCAGAAATTTTTCCTGTGCAAGCTTTGCAACGGTGAGATCGGCTTCAAGTTTTCCGTCCTCATTGAGCCAGGGTGTGTAAGTAATCCGGTTAAGTTTGCCGTCAACCTCGTTTGCTGAAATATAATTCAACACTTTGCCTGCATCCCGGCCCTGCACGTAAAATTTTGACATAAAAGACATATCCATGATGATCACATTCTCACGGGCTGCCTTGTGTTCTGCTTCCCAGTATTCAAACCAGTGATCTTTGCCCCAGGACAGGTTATCAATTTTCGCTTCTTTGCCCTCTGGTGCAAACCAGTCAGCACCTTCCCAGCCACTGACATCTTTAAAATAAGCGCCCTGATCTTTCAGGCGATCATATATGGCAGACTTTTTAGCCCCTCTGGCAGTGATCATGGATTTGTACGGGTAATGACACTTATAAACAGTACCAAGGGATTCAACTGTTCTATGTCTTCTATACTCAGGGTTGTTCTGATAGGTATGAAGACGATCAATATTAAAACCTGTAATATCAACATCAGGTTTTCCATTAATGATCCAATGGGCCATCATCTTTCCTAAACCCGGGCCCATGATAATGCCGACAGAATTTAATCCGGCCGTCACAAAATAATTTTTCAGCTCAGGGGCCTCACCAATGATGGCTGAAAGATCAGCCGTAAAACTTTCCGGGCCACAGAAAAATTTCTTAATACCCAGTTCCCTGGTGATGGGCACCCTTGACATGGCTTTTTCCAGAAAAGGTCCCATTCGATCCCAGTCCGGCTCAATCTCACCAAAAGAAAAGGTTTCAGGAACCTTTTTGATTTTCCACGGGGCACATACGGGTTCAAAAAGGCCGATCATAAGACCGCCCACTTCTTCCCGATAATATCCATAGTGAGACGGGTCTTCGAGTACTGGCATATTTTTAGGGATATTGTCGATCTCTTCTGTGATCAGATAATAATGCTCGGCTGCCTGATTGGGGATATTAATTCCGTCAACCTCTCCGATCTGCCGGGCCCACATACCGGCACAATTGACGACGAC
>JAQICW010000341.1 GCA_027858355.1 Desulfobacula sp. | reverse complement strand
AGCCACCAGAAAACATCTTTATTTTTAACAATCTCCCGCAGATTGCGCATTCGCTGGTTTCTTTCCTCCAAAGGCATATTAAATGCTCTGTGAATCGCTTTGGCCATACCTTCAATATCATGGGGATTTACTAAAATTGCATCCTGGTAAAACTGCTGGGCAGCCCCGGCAAATTCACTGAGTATTAAAACACCTTTTTCATCAATATTGCAGGCGCAATATTCCTTGGCAATAAGATTCATACCATCCTTTAACGGCGTAATAAAAGCAATCTCGCATGTCCTGTAAAGCGATATCAGTTCATTTCTGTCAAGAGTTCGAAACATATACTGGACAGGGAGCCAGTCATCTGTACCAAATATGCCGTTAATCTCTCCCACAAGTTGTTCTATCTTAAGTTTCAGGTCAGCATAAGCTGTTATTTCTCGACGGCTTGGGGCCACAAGTTGAATAAAATGTGCCTTTTTATGGAAATTTGGAAATAGTGTTAAAAACATTTGAAATGCTTTCAGCTTTTCCGGGATGCCCTTGGTATAATCCAGACGATCAACACCCAGTAAGATTTTAGTATCAGGGGCATTGCTTCGCATTTCCTTTGCTCTTTTATAGACATTACTATCCCAGGCTTTGAGAAAAAATTCATTGTAATCAATGCTGATGGGGAAAACCCCGATGCGAACGACCCTGTTACCAAGTCTTACTTCACTTACCGTCTCATCAATCTCTGCTTTTTCATCAATTTGCACATCTTGAATTATTTTCTTGAGACACCCGATAAAATTACGTTTATCCTGAATTGTGTGGAAACCAAGAAGGTTATATTCCAACATAGCGGAAAGGAGTTCAAAACGCCATGGGCATCGGGCAAAGGTATCAATGGGCGGAAATGGGATATGCAGGAAAAACCCAATCGTGTTCCTCTTGTGCATTTTGCGCAACTCTGCCCCCACAAGTATTAATTGATAATCATGCACCCAGATAAAATCCTGGTCATCTGCATTCCGGCACACGATTAATGCAAATTTTTTATTAACCTTTTGATAACTTTCCCAGTATTCAGATAGAAAAATGCACTTATCAGTAAAATCATGAAAAAGTGGCCATATAATTGAATTGGAAAAACCTTCGTAATAATTCTTTAACTCATCAGAGTTAAGCATAACAGGCTTAACACTATATCCAGAAGCTGCTGATTGCAGGGCCGGCAACATATTGTCATCAATATCTGTCTTTTGCACAAAGCCAGGCCAGCCTATCCAGATGCCGTTCCGGTTCTGTAGTACCGGTGCCATTGCTGTTACCAGTCCACCAGCACCTTTTCCCACCTCTATTTTTCCATCATCAGACTGTTTTAAAATAAGTGGCAACCTGTTGGATACAATGATGATGTGACTTTTTGTTTCCATTTTTTCACCCTTATCCCTTACAAGACGATCAGAAATATATCTTTTATATAATTACGACTGCCATCTTGCCTGGATATAATTTGATGATTTCATCTTTTATCATCATTGTGATGGGTCTTGCCCTGCTGTTAAGACTTTTAACCTTAACGTCTTTTTGACCGATTTCCAAATCAAGCCAGTGTTGCCGGTATCGAACGTGAAAACAGAGGCGGTTTATGAATTTTGGAAGTACGGGATTTAAAATAAGGATATCACTGCGTATTTCCAGACCTGCATAGCCCCTTTGGAGAATGTCAATACATCCTGACATGGCAGCCAGATGGATACCTTCCCTGGTGCTCCCGTCTCGCTCATAAACCATATCCGTCTCAAGTGCCTGACTGAAAAATTCCCAGGAATCTTCTCTTGCCTGCCGGGCTTTAATCCAGGCATGAATGACCAATGCCAGGGATGACCCGTTTGTGGTTCGATTTAGATAATAGTTGATGGTTTTTTGAATAAAATCCTGGTCAAAAGCATAATCAAGACGATTAAACATTTTTTTTATCTTTTCAGCACTGAAAAGATAAAAAAGCATTAAAACATCTGGCTGCTTGCACAGTTTATAATTATTGGCGCTATCCCCTTCCTTTTCAAGAATCCTGTCCAGACGTTGAATATTTCCATACCGTTTTCTATACCCATCCCAGTTAAATTCTTTTAAGGACTCGTATCCTTCAAATTGACTGATAATGCCATCTTCATGGAATACCAGTTTCATCCTTCGACTCATTTTTTGCCATATATCCAGTTCTTTATCTTCTATTCCGAGCTTTTTCCTTAAATTTTCCCAGTCCTGTTCAGGAATAAAATTCTGCAGGTTAAGTGCCTGATCCATGACAAACATCACCATTAAATTTGTATAACCATTGTTGTTCAGACCGGGTTTATCTGCTCCGGGGTAAGCATCATGATATTCATCAGGCCCCATTACACCCAGGATTTCATACCGGTCAAGTTCCAGGTTATAGGTTGCAATGCTTGCCCAGAACCGGGCAATTTCCAGTATTATTTCACCTCCATAAAAGGATAAAAACTCTGTGTCGTGTGTATTTTGCAGATACTGCCAGATATTATAAACTATGGCATTATTTACATGGCGCTGCAGATAGGTGTTGTCCGGAACCCAGCGACCTGATTCCGGGTTGATATGCATTTGCTGGGTTTCCTCTCTGCCGCTGCTTCCGCTCTGCCATGGATACATTGCGCCTTTGTAGCCGGATTCCCTGGCTGCCCGCCGGGCCTCATTCAGTCGTCGGTAACGATACATAAGCAAGGTTCTTGTAATGCGAGGCGTCCGGTAATTCAAAAATGGAAAGATGATCATTTCATCCCAGAAGATGTGTCCTCTGTAGCCTTCGCCATGCCAGCCCCGGGCCGGTATTCCCACGTCAATATCCAGGGAATGTACAGAAGAGCTTTGTAATAAATGGAAAATATTTAATCGAATAATTTTTTGTGTATATTGCTCAATATCGCTATTGTCCAATTCCACCCTGACATCGAATTTGCTCCATAAAAGCTCCCAGGCTATAACATGGGATTTTAATAAACTATCAAAACTGGCAACATCATTTGCTATTGTATTTTCTGCCTCTGATAAACATTCATAAATACCGGTATCCCGGGATGTATAAATGCAGATCAGTTTTTCCACTTTAAGATTATCTTTCTTACTCAGATTTACAATAAAATGCCTGGCAACATATCCTTCTGGTTTATCCGCTGGAAAAGATTTAACTTCCGCTATTTTATTATTGAGGAAAACTTGGGTTCTTGCGCCCATTGCAATACCCAGGCATGATTGATTGGTGCGCATTTTTAAAACCATACCTTTTTCATCAATATGTCTAAACTCAACCAGATCAAGATGCTGGTTACCCAAATCCCGGTAACGCTCAACTCCCCCGTTTGTCACCCTGCCATCCAGAGCAGAACAGATCTCTATTTTACCTTCCCAGTTCAAGGGTGTAATCACGGTTTTCAACGCAGCCCTGTGCATCTGCTCGCCATGGACAAAAGATTGTTGAAAAATGATTGTCTCTCTGTTTTTTTTATCTTGAAAGCGTATGGTGCGGTTCAGTATCCCTTTTTTCATATGCAGATATTGTCTATAAAAAAGAATCTTTACATCTTTTAGCTGGAACCACTCCTCTCCAGGGATACGAAAATTAAGACACAGCCAGTTGGGAATATTAACCAGATCTTCATTCTCAACAATTCTTTTGCCAACTTTGGTTCTAAGACGGTTAAACCCTCCTGCAAGATATGTGCCTGGATAATGAACATCATAAGCATTTCCCTCAGGGGCATCTCCCCTGGTAACAAAATACCCGTTGCCGATGGCGCACAGTGTTTCCCTCCGACCTTCATCTTCAGGATCAAACCCGATATATATCTGGCTCCAGGCCGTTCTTTTATCCAGATCAGGTGAAAGTTTGTTTTTCAGAACACCTGCCTTGATTTCACAAAGATCGTTAACTACCAGGTGGGCACCTTGTTGCTTAAGCTGTTCTGCCTGATCTTTCCGGTTAACACCGATAACCATCCCAAAACCACCCTTTTGTCCTGCCGCAACGCCAGAAAGTGCATCCTCCACCACCACACATCTATTCACAGGGGCAGAAAGTCTTTTAGCTGCTTCCAGAAAAATGTCAGGCTCAGGTTTGCCCGTAAGACCAAGGCTCTCAGATACAAGACCATCAACTCTGGTATCAAATAAAACTTCAATATCTGCAGCCTTAAGGACTTGAAGACAATTTTTGCTTGAACTGACAATGGCGGTCTTAAATCCATTTTTTCTTAACTTGCGAATAAGATCAATTGTGGATTCATAAACCTTTACACCCTCTTTTTTCAGCAAATCAGAAAAAATCTGATTTTTCCTATTGCCCAACCCGCATATGGTTTCCTTGTCAAATGCATCATGGATACTACCCTGGGGAATATCAATGCCGCGGGAGTCCAAAAAAGCTTTAACCCCTTTGTAGCGGGGCTTTCCATCCACATAGCTTATATAGTCATCCTTAAGGTCAAAGGGTACAAAACTGCCTGTGTCACTCTTTATTTCCAGGTATTCGTCAAAAAGCTTTTTCCAGGCATTTGCATGGGTATCTGCTGTCCTTGTCACCACACCGTCCAGATCAAACAGGACAGCATCATACAGTTCAGGATTAATTATTTGTTGTATCGTTGCCATACAAAGATCCTCATAATAATTTTTTTTAACGAAAAAAAATTTTATCCGGCATGTTATATTTCCATCAGATACAAATCAGATGTCATCAGGAGAACATGCATCCAGATTTTAAAATACTGGTGATTAAGGCAATTTTAAATATCAGGTCAGGGGGTAGCGAGTTGCTTTTCTGGAACTGAAATGGAGTAATTCAAATGGCGTGTTAATTGCCAATAGTAATTGTTGCACTTGTATAATAATACGAATCAGGCTTCATTGAAACAATTTTATCGGCAGGACGTCAAAAAAATCTGGGTGGGAGGGGTGAACCCTCCCAAAGACCCGACAAATAAAATCAAACAACAATCTTTATCAAATAATCTGCAATTTGAAGTAAGTCAGATCTTTTAAAAAGAGTAATACAATTTTTTTCAGCAAATCCAATATCTCTTGGATTACATTGACCATCGTGTACAAAGGCTTTTACATTTTTAATTTCATAAAAAAGAGGCTGACGTCCACATTCATTTCGCCAAACTTCTATTTTGTCATATGGTCCACTGATCCATCCTTCAATAAGAACAATGTCAACGCCTGTATAATATTTTTCAAGAAGTGTTTGAGGGGACAGATCTTTTTTGTCAGGCAAATAAATTGCAGCCATATTTTTTGTTATCATAGAAACAGGAGCTGCCCCTGCTGTCCTGTGCAGGTAGGAGTCTTTGCCCGGTTTATCAAGTTCATGATCATGGGCGCTATGTTTAATTGTTCCAACTTTTATATCTTTTTTTAATAGTTGTTTTATTATTTCTACAATAAGAATTGTTTTCCCACAACCGGGTTGTCCTATGATTTGGATTGGTTTCATTGTTTCCTTAATAGCCAAAATAAAAATTTTTATCACACAGATAACAGAGTTTTATCAATTGATCATTGATCAAACCAGGAACTGGTTCGCTTACAAAAACCCACCAGCATCAGCATTACAGGGACTTCGATCAAAACACCCACAACAGTGGCCAATGCTGCTCCTGATGAAAGTCCGAAAACCATCACTGATGTTGCAATAGCAACCTCAAAGTGATTGGAAGCTCCTATCATTGCAGCAGGAGCCGCATCTTCATATTTCAGCTTTAATACCTTGGCAGCACCATAACCACGGGCAAAAATAAAGATCGTCTGGATAAACAGCGGAATGGCAATCCATAAAATCGTCAGGGGATTTGTTGTTATTACCTCTCCCTTAAAGCTGAATAACAGAACAAGGGTTAAAAGAAGAGCACCGATTGTAACTGGCGTGAGGACTCCCAAAAATTTTTCCTTGAACCAGGTTTCGCCCTTTACGCTGATAATCCATTTTCGAGAAAGATACCCTGCAACCAATGGAAGGGCTACATAGATCGCAACAGATAACAGCAACGCCTGCCAGGGAATAGGAAGTTTACCCACACCCAGCAAAAAACCGCCTAAAATACCGTATAAAACAAGCATGGTAAGGGAGTTAATGGCAACCATCACAAGCGTCAAGCCATCGTTCCCTCGGGAAAGGTATCCCCAGACCAGAACCATGGCCGTACAAGGTGCAATCCCTAAAAGAATGCACCCGGCAAAGTAGCTTCGCCATAATGGAATTTGCAGCATCTTTATACCTTCCTGCAAAACAACGACCCCGGCACCGTGCTGGGCACCGACAAGCAGATCAAGGCCGAATGGCATCTTTACCAGATCGATGGCATCTACCCCAATAAATGATTTGAATAAAAAACCAAGAAAAAATATTGAAATGGCATACATGGTAAAC
>JAQICW010000339.1 GCA_027858355.1 Desulfobacula sp. | reverse complement strand
TATTAAGACAGAAAAAAATCCTTACTGCCATTGCAACTGGACGGTCTGTATATTCTTTTGAAAAGGCTCTAAAGAATATTGGCAGGGCAGATGATTTTTTGCCCATTGATTACGTCATGTTTTCTACTGGCGCCGGAATCATGGAATCTCCAGGGGGCAGGGTGATATATCAAAAAGACTTGCCTTCTTATGATATTAGAGAAATCACAGACTACCTGGATCATGAAAAATTTGACTATATGGTACACAAATCCATACCTGATACCCAATATTTTTTATATAAATCCCATGGAAAAGACAACCCTGATTTTTATACCAGGCTGGCCCTTTACAAAGAATATGCATTGCCGCTTAATGATGGGCATTGCCATGAAGAACCGGCCACTGAAGTTTTGGCCATTATACGGGACAGGGTCGATATGGATTTACTGGAAATGATAAAAAAGGATTTATCCGGCTTCAGTGTCATCCATGCTACCTCCCCGCTTGATCATAAGTCATCCTGGATAGAGATCTTCCACAAAAATGTCTCCAAAAGCAAGGCAGCCTCCTGGCTTATTAAGAGACTTGGCTTAAGCCGCAAAAATGTTATTTCCGTGGGAAATGATTATAATGACCAGGACCTTCTGGTCTGGTCAGGAAAAGGATTTGTCGTGGAAAATGCACCTGCCTGTATGAGGCAGGTATTTAATACTGTGCCTTCCAATAACCTGTGCGGTGTGTCAGAAGCTGTGAAAAAGGCAGGTTGGATATGATTTGTTCAGACAGGAATCATATCCTTTAAATCAGTAAGAACACAATCAAAGAGCTGAAACTAATTTTTTCATATCCCTGACAGCCTGTTCCATCCCTGTCAGTATTGATCTTGCAACAATGCTGTGTCCAATACTGAATTCCTTGATTTCAGAAAGTCCTTTAAAAGCCTTAATTGAATTGTAGCAGATGCCATGACCTGCGTTTACCTCAAGATTTAGCTTGGTTCCGATTTTGGCTGCATCAACTATTTTTGAAAATTCTTTTTGTTTTTGGGCAATTGTTGTTGCATCGCAAAAACCACCAGTATGGATTTCTATCATGTCTGCATCAATTTTATGGGCAATTTTTATCTGGTCAAGAGCCGGGTCAATAAAAATACAGACATCAATTCCAGCATTTTTTAAGGTTGAGACGGTTTCCCGGATATGGTTTTTATGGGTGATCAGGTCCAGTCCACCTTCTGTGCTTATCTCTTCTTTTGTCTCAGGGACAAGGGTGACAATGTCAGGCTTGATATCCAATGCAATCCCTAACATTTCACTGGAAGCAGTCATTTCCAGGATGAGTCTGGTTTGTACGATTTTTCTTAAGAGCCTGACATCTCTTTCGTTAATATGGCGGCGGTCTCCCCTTAAATGAACGACGATTCCGTCTGCCCCTGCTGTCTCGGCAGCAATGGCCGCTGCAATGGGTTCTGGATAGGTGACTCCCCGGGCCTGTCTTAAGGTTGCCACATGATCTACATTTACAGCAAGTTGAGCCATTTGATTATTACCTCCATCTTTTAAAATATATTCAAATCTTTATTAGGTTCCAGTTTTCTTAATAACTCAAGACCTTTTGTTTCCATTTTTTTGGCATCAGCCTGACTTGTTTCATGATCAAACCCCATCAAATGCAGGATGCCATGGATCAGAAGCTGGGACATCCTTTCCAAAAAGGTGATGTTTGCATCATCTGCCTCTTTTTGAGCAGTTTCACAAGAAATGACAACATCTCCCAGAAGACCAGGTGTTATATCTGTAAATTGACCTTCCTGCATTGGGAATGCCAGAACATTTGTAGGCTTGTCAATTCCCCTGTATGTCTTGTTGAGCTGTTGAATTTGATTATTGTCCGTCATTACCAGGGATATTTCATGGGCATCACAACCCAAGGCGTTTAAGATCTGTTTTGTCTTTTGCCGGATGGTTGCCGTTGATATTTTCTTTTTTTGCTGATTGTCGATCAGTATCTTTAGATGTTCCATTTTTTTCTTTTTTCTTTTCCTGATTTTTCCCTGGGGATTTGTCCGGGTATTCTATCCGGGTGTGATAAATACTGGTTAAAATATTATTGAAACTTTTTGCAATCTGGTGGAGGTCTTTTAAGGTCAGTTCACATTCCTCCAATTGCCCGTCTGCAAAAATATCATTAATCAATTCTTTCACACGGCCCTGGATTCTTGCAGGAGTGGGCCGTTCCAGCGCACGAACAGCTGCTTCTACAACATCTGCCAGCATAACAATAGCCGCTTCCCTGGTCTGGGGTTTGGGCCCCGGGTACCTGAAATCATCTTCTTTTACCGTGACAATGCCACTTTTCAAGCTTTTTTGATAAAAATATTTAATCAAAGATGTGCCGTGATGTTGAACAATTCCTTCAATAATTTCTTTTCCCAGTTTATATTCTTTTGCAAGGCCAACGCCCTTTTTTACATGGCCTATTAAAACAAGAGCTGACATGGAAGGGGAGAGCTTGTCATGCCTGTTTTTTCCATCTGCCTGATTTTCAATAAAATATAATTTTTTATCCAGTTTTCCAATGTCATGGTAATATCCCATTACTTTTGCCTTAAGGCTGCTGACATCTATTGCAGATGCGGCCGCTTCCGCCAAAGTGGCAACAATGACACTGTGATTATACGTTCCAGGGGCTTCAATCATCAGTTTTTTAATCAGGGGCTGATCAAGATTTGAAAGTTCCAGCAGCTTTGAGTCTGTTGTATAGTCAAAGAGAACTTCAATCAGCGGGGCAAATCCAATGGTCAGGGTAGCTGCAAAAAGACCGCCGCAAAAAGCCATGGCCACTTCTTTTGCCATAATAATCACATCGGGCTGGGCAAGGGAATAGAATCCAATGGAAAGGGCCAGGACCCCATTGAAGATCGCGAGCTTGAAACCGGCAATGATAAAATTTTTCCTTACCTGCCGCGCTTTGATCCAATAGGCAGCCGTAATACTCGATAAAAAGAAAAATACAAAAACTTCAAAACTGCCTGAAAATACAAGGCTTGTCAGTATGGAGAGAATAATGGTGAAAAAAACGGCAATATCAAACCCCAAAAACAAACAGGTCAGCATGGCAGCAGCAGGGATGGGAATGATCATGAAAAATGCCAGAGAGAAAATATCCCATGTGTCATCTGGATTTGCCGACTGGGCAATATAGGTTGAAAGTTTGGCAAAGGTCAGATAAAGGACAAGCCCCAATGCCAGAAAAAAAATGTGTTTGTTGTGGGCGGTTCGTAATTTTTTGTGGTCCTTTAAAAACAGGAGGTAAACAACCAGGATGGTGAAAAAAACGATAAGGGCAATCCCGATACTGGAAAGGAAAATATCCTTTTCTTTTACCTGTTCCTGGAGGGCCAGAAGTTTTACCAATTGTACCTTATCTACCCGTTCGCCTTCCCTTAAAATCATTTCACCGGTTTTGATCTGATATAAAATGGGTTTGATCTGGGCTTCCGTTTCCTTAATTCTTTTTTCAGTCTCATTTTTATTTAAAGTGATATTGGGTTGCAGTAAACTCTGGCACAGATCAACGATGAGGTTTGAAAGATTATAATTGATATCTTTTAACAAAGGTTGACCTTCGATACGCACCATGGCTTTTGCCTGATCCGGACCATAAAAGATTTTTAAATTATTGACTGTTCTCTCTTCTTTGGAACCAATGGTTTGAAGAATAATTCCTTTGTGCGATTCCTTTAGTAAAACCTCTTTATTGGCCACAATTCCATTGGTAAGGATTTTTTCAATAATGGTTTTAATTTTTTGCACCGTGTCAGAAGAGAATTGATCCTTGTATAAAATAGAATAAGCTCCCTTGCTTATTTCAATTCCCAGTTTTTCCTCAAATTCAGGCTTGGTATTCAATACAATGGCAAATGTCGGCTCTGGTTCCGGGTTTTCCTCATTTGTTTTTTTAAACAAGGCCTGGGGGATTTTCATGGCAGCATCAATGCTGGAAGATATTTTTTCTATGAGGTTGGCATCAAAATCATAAATATTTTTAACTGATTCTTTAATCTCATCCTTTTTAAGACGGGTGGCGTCTTTATCTTCTACAAAGAAATTTTTCGGTGCTTTGATATCCCTTTGTGCCACATCCCCGAGACTGTAAGAATAGGATGTTTGAGTCTGTCTGGGATGGTGGGTAATTGTAAACAGGACGGTGATAACAATCAGCATCAGCCACAACACATAAGGGGTTGTCTGAAGGAATTCTTTGGCCCGTTTTATGTTATTTTCGTTTTTTTTCATAAGCATCTATAATTTTTGATACAAGTTGATGGCGGACAACATCATCCTTTGAAAAATAAATAAATTCAATCCCTTTTATGTTGGTTAAGATGTTTTTGGCCTCCTTCAGACCGGATTTTTTTCCCGTTGGCAGGTCTATTTGGGTAATATCCCCCGTGACAATTGCTTTTGAACCATAGCCGATGCGTGTTAAAAACATCTTCATTTGCGCTGATGTCGTATTCTGCGCTTCATCCAGGATGATAAAAGCATTGTTTAATGTTCTGCCCCGCATAAAGGCAAGAGGTGCAATTTCAATGGTATCCTGTTCAATGAGTGTTCTGGCTTTTTCAAAGTCCATCATATCATAAAGCGCATCATATAAAGGCCGCAGGTATGGGTTGATTTTCTGGGCCAGGTCTCCGGGTAAAAATCCCAAAGCCTCTCCTGCTTCAACGGCAGGTCTTGTTAATATAATTTTTTTTACGTCACCTTTTGAGAATGCAGCCATTGCCATGGCCATTGCAAGATAGGTTTTTCCTGTCCCGGCAGGGCCAATGGAAATAAGAAGGTCATTTTTTTGAATGGCCAGGACATATTTTTGCTGGGAAGGATTCCGGGGGGTGATGGGTTTATTTTTTATTGTTTTAAATATAGTGGTTGAAAAGATATCTTTTAAATAGGAGTCGTTTTTGTTTTTTATTGTATTGATTGCTGCATCAATATCAGCTTCCCCAAAGGAAAAATTATCTTCTAAAAGAAGATAAAGCTGGTTGATCAGTTTTTCAGCAAGATCTACATCCTGAGAATTGCCGTTAACCAATAACGAATTGCCCCGGGTGTCAATTTTAACTTTAAACGCCTCACAAATTTTGACCAGGTTGTGGTTGTGATGGCCAAAAAGCTCCCGGGCAAGAGTCAGGTTTTGAAACGTCAGGTTTTTCATGGCCTATAGGGTGCATTTTATTTGTTTAAAGGTCAATAAAAAACTTGACTAAAAAACGTGTTAGTTGGTATTGAAGGCACTGTTAATCAAAGCGAAAAGGGGGAATATGAATGCTTTTGATATCGCTATAATTGTTATTATATCCTTTTGTTTGATACGGGGTATATTTAACGGGCTAGTAGGGGAGGTATCCGGAATCATCGGAGTTTTTACAGGGTTTTACTGTGCCTATACATACTATCCTCTGGTAGCGGTCTATGCTGAAAAATTTATTAAAACCTCTAATACCAGAAATCTTATTGCTTTTTTTATTTTATTTTGTTCTGTTTTAATCATTGTTAATCTTATTTCTCTATTGATTCGTAAAGTTTTAAAGTTTATTTTTTTAGGCTGGATTGACAGGGGCCTTGGTCTTTTTTTTGGTGCGGGCAAAGGCATATTGGTCGGTTCCGTACTTTTTATTATGATCACAACGTTTTTGCCAAAGGGCGCAGGCATTTTAGCGGGTTCAAAATTTTCTCCCTATGTTGCACAAGTATCCAAAGCCATGACCGTTTTCGTTTCTAAAAATACCAGAAAAGAGTTTCTAAAACATCTGGAAGGAATTCAAAAAACTTGGAAACTTTAGAGACACTGTTTGCCATTGTCCGAAGATTAAGAAGAGAGAATGGGTGTGCCTGGGACAGAAAGCAGACACCTGAAACCATGTGGAAATGCCTTGCAGAAGAAGCGTATGAACTGGAAGAGGCCATCGCCAAACAAGACATGCAACATGTTTGCGAGGAGTTGGGAGATGTTTTGTTTCAGCTTGTTTTCATTTTAGAGATTTTCCAGGAAAGACAAGCCTTTACACTTTCAGATGTTGTTGAGCAGGTGGCAAAAAAAATGATTCGTCGTCATCCCCATGTATATGCCGATGCCAAGGTGTCAACAGACCAGGAGCTATTCCTTCAGTGGGAGGCCATTAAAGTTCTGGAAAACAAGGGGAATGGGCAGAAAAGAACATCTGCCCTGGATTCTGTTCCCAAAGGTATGCCAGCTTTAATTCGGGCATTAAAAGTATCCAAATGTGCAGTAAAAGAAGGGTTTGACTGGGATGATATCCATGGAATACTGGATACAGTCAAAGAAGAAATTAAGGAATTTGAGGCTGCCCTAAAAAGCGGAGATCAAAATGAGGTAGCCATGGAATTCGGAGATATTTTGTTTACCCTTGTTAATGTAGCAAGGGTTGCCCAGTTTCACCCGGAAACAGCTTTGTCCAGTTCTACTGCCAAATTTGAAGGCAGATTCAGGCTGATGGAAAAAGAATTAAAGGAAAATAAGGTCAGGCTCAAAGACCTTTCAAAACATCAGATAGACCTGCTGTGGACCCGGGCAAAGCAATCCTATGAAAGAAAATTTCCCCTCTGAAATTTAAGGTTGTCTATCCATGGTTTATAGATTTATGGGTTTCAGTATTTATTTTCAGACATTTCAAATTGAGATCAATTGTCTGAGACCTGTCGGGCCAATTCTATCATTCGGTTAACAATAAATTTTGAATCTTCCACGGGCAAGGTATGGTTTGTTCTTTGATTGTTTCCATCAATTACAGTATAGGTAAATTGATTTTTATTTTTTGAAAAGTTTATTTTCCCCCCAGGATTTTTTTCATTGGGACTGGTAATTTCTTTTTTATTTTTTTCAATGGGTTTTTCCGTAATAATTCTATTCAAAATACTTGAAATAACTTTATCAGTAATGGCCTGCCTCTTTCCTTCAGAGGTGGTATGCATATGAACAATATCTTTGTCAAACGGGCTGTTTGGGTTATGTATGCTACCCGGGCTCAGCTGTTTTGAATAAAGTTTCAGGATATTCTGTATTTGATGCAAAGGTATTTGCATTTAATCTTCTCCTTACATTTAAATTATCGGTTTGAGAAAATTAAACCATTAGATTCTTTTTTAATCATCAAAATCTCCCTCCAGTCCCTTATCAGTGGTTATGCTTAATGCTTTTTGCATAATTTTTTCTTTTGTCCAATCATTTTTGCTTTCTATTTTTTCAGCCTTGGAACCCGGGTCATGGGATTTGTTTTTTAAGATTTCATCTATCACGAATCGGGCAGTATCAGTTGCGTTGAATACTCGGGTTAAAAGGCCGTAGACAAATTCTTCAACATCCTTTGCCATCCGGTCCCGGATTTCTCTGGGCTGGGACAAAAATTTATTTTCAAAGGGAAGGTTTAGATTTTTAAAATTGCCCCCCGTTAAATTATTTGTTTTTGCGTAGGCAAGCATATCTGCCCACATTTCTTCTGAAACGCCCCTGTCTTTTTGTTTGATGAAATTACCATTGTCAAGAATGGCGTTTCCATAATCATTGACCTTAAGACCCCAGGAGATCATTTGCAGGGCAGTTGCCACATTGGCTTTGGTTGTCCTGGTTTTTGCGGCTATTTCCCGGAGTCTTTCGGAATTGTTACCCGAGGTTCCATGCTGGGCACCGGAAACATTATATTTGGAAATCGCTCCGTGGATTTTGCGGGTCAGTTCAACATTAATGCCTGTATCACTGGCTTCAATGCCATGGGTTGTGCCATTATTTAAAGCAATCCAGTTGGGAAAAATATTATGGGCATTCAGCCCCTGGATGAGGAAGAGCGCTTCCTGATCCGTTGAAAGCCCTAATTTCCCTTTTATTTCACCCACTTCTGTTTCAAGGCCTGCCCAACCGGGGATATATGGATATAATTCAATATTTGCCAGAAGGTTTTGATCATCGGGCATATGGGAGGCATCAATAGCAATGGAAGTAATACCCGCGTCAAACAATGATACAATTTCTGTTTTTGCAGGTTCAATATCTTCCGGCTTTTTAATGCCAAAATGATCAGCATGGATAGCAACTGGAATAGTAATGCCAAGTTCGTTCATAAAGGCATCCGTCATTCTTGCAATATTCCACGAATTTACCGCACAATAGGCGTTTGTTCCGCCCTCGGATCTTGCAATTTCAATTATAATTGCGGCATTGGCCCGTTGGGCTGCCGCAAGGGCGCCCCTGATTACAAAAGAGTTTCGCCCGTTGGCGGCAATGGTCATACTGTTTTTCTTGAGCAGCATGGCATGATCTATATATTTTCCGCTGACAACAAGGGCTTTGGAGTTGGGAAAAAGTTTTTTTATATTAGGAGGCCTGCCAAGGTCAAGTGCGGTGGTAAAGTCTGAAGAGTAGTTTAAAGGTTTCGTCATGTTGCCCTCCTAAGATTTTTTTTGAGTAATTTAAAAAGCATCAGATATTTTTTGCACGAAACAGCATTAAAATCAAGAAGTATCAAAGAATGAATATAAATTCATGAATAAC
>JAQICW010000331.1 GCA_027858355.1 Desulfobacula sp. | reverse complement strand
GAGACATCAGCACCTATGGCGGCTGTACTGCACCAATGACGGCTGCACTTGAAAGCACCAGGATCATCGAAGATGAAAACCTCATTGAAAATAGCAGAGTTATGGGCAAGTACCTGCTTGAACGACTGAGCAAACTGAAAAAATATGATTGTGTGGGTGAAGTCAGAGGCCAGGGACTTTTCTGCGGTATTGAGTATGTCAACAATAAAGAGACCAGAGAACCTGTCACAGAAGAACAGATGGCAAAGCTCATGGGCAATGTGCTGGCTCAAAACGTGATTGTGGGACGTACCAACTCCAGTTTTCACGGGCTGAACAATGTCATGAATTTTGCCCCCTGCCTGATCATAACCAAGGAACAGTTTGATACCATTGTTGCCGCCGTGGCAACTGCCATAGAAAAAACGTTTTAAAAACAAGCTAAAACCATCCATATTTAAAGGAGATAAATCATGTTGATAGGAATACCAAAAGAAATAATGTACAAAGAGAACAGGGTTGCAGCACTTCCGGAAACTATTGAAAAATTTAAAAAACTGGGATTTGATGTGATTGTTGAAACAAAAGCCGGGGCCGGGTCCTTTGCCGATGATGACGCATACCTCAAAGCCGGGGCGCAAATTGCAGCTGATGCAGCTGAGGTTTTTGACAAATCAGATGTTATTTTGAAAGTCAAGGAACCCATGTTTAACGAGCAGTTCAACAAACATGAGATCGACATGTTAAAGGAAAACCAGAGGCTTATTACTTTTATCCATCCGGCAGCTCCTTCAAATCATGGCGATGTGAAAAGACTGCAGGAAAGAAACATCACGGCATTTACAATGGACGGCATTCCCAGGATTTCAAGAGCCCAGCGAATGGATCCCTTGACTTCCATGAGTGCCATAACCGGTTATAAAGCCATCATTATTGCTGCAGCTAATTTTCCAAAATTCATCCCCATGATTGGTACGTCCATTGGAATGATAAAACCAGCCAATATTCTGGTGATAGGTTGCGGTGTTGTCGGTCTTCAGGCGATTGCAACAGGAAAAAGGCTTGGAGGTATTGTAAAGGCGATTGATATCAGGCCGGATGCAAAAAAAGAGGCTGAAAGCTTAGGGGTCAAGGTGGTTGGATTTGATGCACCACCCGAACTTACCGTTGGAAAAGGCGGATATGCCAAAGCACTTTCTAAAGAATGGCTTGAAAAGGAAAGGCAAGCTCTGGCTCCTTTGGTTGCAGAATCTGATATCATTATTCTCAGTGCACTTGTCCCTGGAGAAGTTGCCCAGCATTTGATCACCAAAGGAATGGTTGAAACAATGAAACCCGGATCTGTTATCATTGATGTATCCATTGACCAGGGAGGAAATTGTGAGATAACAGACCCTGGAAAGGAATTAATTCATAAAGGTGTCTACATCTGCGGGATTAAAAACATACCAGGATCACTGCCCGTTCATTCTTCCTGGCTCTATGCCAATAATCTTTATTACTTTGTTGAGAACCTTTATAAAGACGGGACAGACGAATTTGACATGACTGATGAAATCATCAAAGGCGCTCTTGTGACCCACAAAGGCAAACTCTATCACGAAGGTACTCTCAAGGCCATGGGGCAAATTGATCATTAAAAATTTTCCAGGAGCAAACCAATGACAAATCTTTTATTGATGGGCGGGGTTTTTTTGTTTTCCTTTGTGGTTGGATATTTTCTGATTTCCAGAATACCCACCTTGCTTCATACACCTCTGATGTCCATGACAAATGCCATCTCGGCTGTAACTATACTGGGAGTTTTGATTCTTTTCTCAGTCGCTTCAACCCGGACCGAGCAGATTATAGGATCTATTGCCTTTGTCATGGCATCTTTCAACCTTGTGGGTGGATTTGCGATTACCGACAGGATGTTAAAGCTGTTTAAGAAAAAAGAAAGGGGGGCTGAAAAATCATGATAGAAACCTACTCTGCCATGAATCTGTTCCTGGATTTTAGTGTAATCGGCATCCTTATACTGGGAATCTGGCTGTTTCACTGGCCCCACAGGGCAAAGTTCGGCAACCTTACTGCCGCTTTTGCATTAGCCTGTGCTGCGGCTCTGATTCTATATCGAAACGGAACCATGTACCCTGGTATTATGCTGTTATCCCTTGTGGTCGGTTCTGGGGCCGGATATTGGGTGGCCAGGAGAATTACCATGATTCAGATTCCGGCCATGGTTGCCTTTCAGCATGGTGCCGGAGGTGTTGCTGCTTTTTGTCTTTCCCTTGCCGAACTGATGCGGGGATCCCAACACCTTGGGATGGTGAATGAAATTTCCGGACTCCTGGGGCTTGCCATTGGATCATTGACATTCAGTGGATCTATGATCGCCGGCGGGAAACTGTCAAACAAGCTTGGGCAGACCCCACGCATACTTCCGAAACACACATGGCTTGTAATGATAAACCTTGCTGCCATTATCGCTTTGATTATTGCATCAGTGTATGCGCCAATGGGTAGCCGGATATTCCTTTATATTTTAATCATTTTATTGTCAATTCTCTTTGGAATTATTTTTTCCATTCGGATTGGTGGAGCTGACATGCCGGTTTTGATTTCATTTTTAAATGCAACCGCAGGTGTGGCTGCTGCCTTTTGCGGCATGATTATCGAAAACAAGCTGTTAATTTCCTGCGGGGCTACTGTGGCAGCTTCAGGATCAATACTGACCCATGTCATGTGCCGGGCAATGAATCGCAGTCTTTTCAGGGTTTTTGTTCCTCTTGAGAAACCCAGACTGAAGCCGGCAGTTAAGAATGAGCAAACCCAGATTGCAGATCCTGTTGAAAAAGAAATCCTTCATCAACCCATTGAAAAAAATAATTTTCAAACGGCTGTTGAAATAGCCCGCAATGCAAACAAAGTCATTATTGTTCCCGGTTATGGCATGGCTGTTGCCCAGGCACAATTCGAAGTGATTGATTTTTCGAATAAACTGATTGCCCTGGGCAAGCAAGTGAAATTTGCCATTCATCCTGTTGCAGGAAGAATGCCCGGGCATATGAATGTTCTTCTTGCAGAAGCGGGTGTTGACTATGATCTGCTGGAAGAAATGGATACCATAAATCCTGAATTCAAGAACACTGATTTGTCCCTGGTTATAGGCGCCTGTGATGTGGTGAATCCGGCAGCCATAGAAACTGACGGTTCCCCCATATCCGGCATGCCGATTTTACTGACCCATGAATCAAAACATGTGGTGTGCTGTAACCTGGATGATAAACCCGGATACTCAGGTGTTGAAAATCCTCTGTATAAAAACGATAATACAATTATGCTTCTTGGAAATGCCAAAGAAACAGTCCGGCAATTAGTTGATAATCTTTCAGAGATAAAACCTGATGTTGAAGAATCATCAAGTCAAGACAAACCAAAGGACCATTTTGTGGATTCAGCCATAACGGTATTGGCATCTGCCAAAAAAATTATTATTATCCCCGGGTATGGCATGGCTCTGGCCCAGGCACAGTTCAAAGTGATAGAGCTTGCATCAATCCTTGAATCCCTGGGTGCCCAGGTAAAATTTGCCATTCATCCCGTTGCAGGAAGAATGCCCGGGCATATGAATGTGCTGCTTGCTGAAGCAGAAGTCGATTATGACAATCTGTATGAAATGGATGAAATCAACCCGGAATTTTCACAAACAGATGCTGTTATTGTTTTTGGTGCCTGTGACGTAGTAAACCCGGCAGCAATGGAGACGGAAGGTACTCCTATTTCCGGGATGCCGATACTTTTGGCCCATGAAGCCAAAACAATAATCGTCTGCAATTTTGATGCAAAACCGGGTTATTCCGGGGTAGAGAATACCTTATACGAAAACCCGAAAACAATAATGCTGTTAGATGATGCAGCAGCAACGGCAACCAATTTGATTGAGGCCTTAAAATCAATGTAACCTGTAAAGCAGTTATAATGCCTTTAGTTTTGATTATACCCTTGGTGAGAAATTTCTCTAAATTATGATTAAACAATGCTGGTGAGGACAATAATGGAAGTTCAATTGAATGTTTTATCCCTTAGAGAACAGGTGTATACCTATTTGCGACAGCAGATGAGCCTTGGGATATTGGTTCCCGGTTCAACCATAAATATTGGTGAAATAGCCAGCCAGCTTGGTATCAGCAAAACTCCCTTAAGAGATGCGCTGATTCACCTTGAGGTCGAAGGCTTTGTCTCAATCCTGCCTCGGCGGGGGGTGTGCGTGAGCGTGCTTGAACTCCGGGACGTTAGAAATGCCTATGATGCCATTGGAATGGTGGAGGCTTCCATTGTGGTGGATTGTTTTGACAGAATTAAACCTTCTCACATTTTAAAACTAGAAGAATTAAATGAGACCATGCGTCTGGACGTTGAAAAAAATGATTTTACACAACTTTTCACCACCAATGTTGCCTTCCATGATGTTTATCTTGATATTTCAAACAATGATTTGATCAAAAAATTCATCCTTCCGATAAAACAGCGTCTATACGATTTTCCCAGACAAAATTATATCAGGCAGTGGGAAATACAAAACTGCAAAGAGCATCAGGCGGTTATCGATTGTTTAAAACAGGGAAAGCCTGAAAAAGCGGCCAAAGCATTAAAGGATGTCCACTGGTCCTTTGAATACCAGAAAAATTTTATTAAAAAATTTTACAATAGAAAAGAATAGAAAAAACCTGACAAGGTTTGATGGTAACCCTATGAAAATATTGGTTATTAATACGGGCAGCTCTTCATTAAAGTATCAGCTTTTTAATATGGAGAATGCCAGTGTAATGGCTGGCGGTATTATTGAACGGATTGGTGAATGCCAGGGAAGCCTGACCCATAATATATTTATTCAGAGCTTTGAAAAAAAGATTGTCCGGGAACAGGAAATAAAAAACCACAAACGAGGTATGCATCTTGCGATAGCCCTGATAATTGATCCAAAGACCGGTGTCATTGATGATATAACCCAGATTGATGCCATAGGCCATCGCGTGGTCCAGGGTGGAGAAGCATTTGGGTCTGCTGTTCTTATTGATACCAAAGTCAAGCAGGCCATCAGGGACAACACCCCTCTTGCGCCATTGCACAATCCGCCAAATCTTGTGGGCATCCAGGTTGCTGAAGAACTTTTTCCCGGCATCCCCAACATAGCAGTTTTTGACACTGAATTTCACCGGACCCTGACGGCCAAAGCCTTTCTTTATGCCCTGCCCTATGAATATTATACAAAATTTAAAGTCCGCAGATATGGCTTCCATGGGACATCGCACAAATATGTTTCAAGAAAAACTGCAAAGCTTATGGGAAAGGACATAAACAAAATAAATCTCATTACCCTCCACCTTGGAAATGGGTGTTCCATCTGTGCCATTGAAAAAGGCAAATGCAAAGATACTTCCATGGGCATGACACCCCTTGCCGGTATTATGATGGGGACTCGGACAGGAGATATTGACCCTGCAATCATCGGATACCTTATGGAACAAACGGGTATGAGCATACAGGAACTGGATATTGTATTAAATAAAAAGAGCGGGCTCAAAGGAATCTGTGGCTTGAATGATATGCGGGATATCCATGAAGCATCAGCAAAGGGCGATATAAAAGCAACTCTGGCCATTGATATGTTTTGTTTTCAGGTTAATAATTATATCGGGGCATATACAGCTGTTCTCGGCCATGTTGATGCCCTGGTTTTTACAGCAGGTATGGGAGAAAATGACCATATTATAAGGGCAAAAAGCTGTGAGAATCTTTCATTTTCAGGTATTCAGATAGATCCTGAAAAAAACAGACAAAAAAATCCTAAACCCTTTTATATTCATTCCCGGGAAAGCCGTGTTCAGGTATGGGTGGTTCCCACCAATGAAGAACTCCAGATCGCAGAGGATGTCCTGAAACTATTGAAATGAATGGGGTCAGGCTTTCCTTATTGTCGTTATTGTCAATAAGGAAAGCCCCACAATATTTAAGGCCGAAACTTGAGTTAAACAATTACATTTTAGGCCTCAGGTTTTTGGGATCATAGGGTGAGCCTGAAACCAGGATTGCCGGCACAAGATTCCCCTCAACCATGATTTCGTATTGTCCCTGTTTGATCCACTCCTCTGTGATGCCTTCGGAATTACTCAGATAGCCCATTGCTAAAGCTGCACCCACTTCAAAACCATAAGCTCCAGAGGTTGTTGTGCTGTTATATTCCCCAACTCGAAAGATGGGCTCATTTCCATAGAGCATGATATTAGGGTCATTTAACGTGAACATCGCAAGTTTACTGGTCAGTTTGCCTGTTTTCTGTATGGTCAGGGCTTGTTTTCCCAGAAAATCGTCTTTGTCAAGTTTTACCCCAAAACCAAGTCCGGCTTCATAGGGATTGTCATCGGGCGTAATGTCCGATTCCCAGTGGCGGAAACCCGTTTCCAGGCGAAGTGAATTGACGGCCTGCATTCCAACCAGTTTCAGGCCATGCTTTTTGCCTTCCGCCATAATGGCATCAAAAACAGGAACTGTGAAAAATGAGGGAATATACAATTCCCATCCAAGCTCTCCAACATAGGACATCCTTACGGCCAAAACCCTTGCATAGGCAAGATCTATATATTGTGCAGAACCGATTGAGCATCACTGCCCTGAACCAGCAAATTGCCCATGGAGCTTAAGTCATACATACCCACACCATGCCTGACAGCAAGATGTTCTTGTTTCTGAAATGGAAGCCAGTTAGGTGATCGCCAATCATATTTATGGACAGGTTCCACACCTGCAGGAACAAAAAAGTCTGCTCTTTCCCATCCGGCTATCATGGAAAAACAGGCGCCATTTTCCTTAAGGCGGTCATGGACAGGGGAACAGATAACAGGTCTGGCCGTTGTTCTCTGGCGGTTTGGATAATGGTGTTCATAAAGAATACCAACAGATTCGATCACCCGGTCATGGAGGTATCTGGCATTGGTCTGCCAGGGAAAATACCTGCGCACATCAACGGGCCAGAGCTGTTCCTCGGGATACCCCTGGGAAATCCACTGGGCAATGGCACGCCCAGTGCCTGCAGAACCTGCAATACCAACCGAATTCATACCGCATCCCACAAAAAAGTTCTTAACACCGGGAACTTCACCCACCATAAAAGCATTATCCGGTGTAAAACTTTCAGCACATACTTCCAGATGTCTGATCTGGGCATCTTCCAGAGCAGGAAACCGTTCAAAACCACATTCCATAAACACTTCAAACTGATCCCAGTCTTCAGCAAGCTCAGTAAATTTCCAGTCTTCGGGAATGCCTTTCATACCCCAGGGTTTGGCAACCTTTTCAAAACCACCCAAAAGAATCCCGCCGGATTCTTCTTTAAAATAGGTAACACCATCAAAATCACGAACAGTTGGAAAATGTTTTTTCAATCCTTTAATGGGCAGTGTAATGGCATGCATGTGTTCAGCAGCATGAAGGGGGATACTGACATTGACCATTTTACCGATATTTCTTCCCCACATGCCGGCACAATTAACAAGGTATTGGCATTTGACAGGTCCATGTTCCGTATCAATCCCTGTGATCTCTCCATTAGCTGTTTTTATGTCTGTCACCTTGCAGTTTTCAACTATTACAGCCCCACCCATTTTAGCTCCTTTTGCAAGTGCCTGGGTAGCACCGATTGGATCAACCTGACCATCATTGGGAAGATAGAATGCAGAGATAAGACCTTTTGCACTCATTCCAGGAACCATGTCTTCTGCTTCCTTAAGACTGATCTCATGCATATCAATGCCAAAGGCTTTTGCCATGGCTACACCCCGAAGCCATTCCAGTCTGCGGTCTTCCGTCTGGCAGACACCTATTGCACCGGTTCTGACAAAATATGGGTCCACACCAGTCTCTTCTCCAAGTTTTGAATAAAGTTCAGATGCATATTTTGCAAGGTTTGTCATCTCCTGATTCTGACGCAATTGTGCCAGCAACCCGGCTGCAGCAAAGGTTGTGCCGCAGCCCAGCTCTTTTCGTTCCAGCAAGAGAACATCTTTAAACCCCATCTTGGTCAAATGGTAGGCTGTACTGCACCCCACGATGCCACCGCCAATAATAATGATCTGAGCCTGATCAGGTAATTTTGCTGCCATTAGAACCTCCTTAACTATTTCTTTTATAAAAACTGCATTTATGTTTTGTAATCTAAACTCTATATAGCAACAGGCGTACCAGAAGACTCATTTATGTGCAAACATATTTAGCTAAAATACACTGACAAAAAATAATCTTTAAAAAAACAATAGGTTGGCATATGGACATGAAATAAAAATACGATTATTACCAAAATAAATACCCATGGCAATTATGATTTTATTGTACTTTACATCCCTACAGCACAAAGCGATCCATAATTGCATCACCTATGCACTATAATGACATACAGCCCTATATTTTTTACTGCAGCATTACACAACTTAGTTCATGCTTGTTTTAGGACTAAAAAAGCAATATATGATAGTTAAGAAATTCGATATGGTGCTCTATTCGGCCAAAATGCCAAGGGATGATGTCCTTCTATGGCACATATAAAGAACCAGTTTGAAAATAATAGTTTCAAAAAACCTCTAATATCATATGCGGTATTGCCCAGACCTTTTTTAAACCCAGACTTTGAATACATATTATCGCTGACAGATTCCAGGCATCCTTAAGCAGTTCCAAATCAAGTCAATGCCTTTTAAATAAAGGCTCTTACCCAACATAAATAGACATAGTCCGCACCCTTGCTAAAGAAATTTTCCAGTCGAAAAACAAAAATATTTTTTCCCAGAATGCTCAAGGTTACAACTGATATCTTTGACATTTGAAGGCCGGGTCGAGGCCATGAATAGGATAATTAGTCATAGCTCCAGCCGGACTTCAAATTGATATTCAAAAATGTAACCGTTCACGGGCAATAATCGGTTTGAATTCAATATTTACCAGATCATCGATATTTTTTTTGAGAAATAATTTGCGTTCCAGTTCCTGATAGTTTATATTGTCAAGAATGGAAACT
>JAQICW010000320.1 GCA_027858355.1 Desulfobacula sp. | reverse complement strand
TGATTTGATAAATCGTTTATAAAAATCTTCTTCTTCAATAAGGCAGACAAAACCAGATCTGCCGTTTAACAATTCTTTTGTGGCATACCCTGTTGTATAAGGATCTTTAAAACTAAAATGGTGGAAAAAATAATCCAGGTGACAAAGAAGGATCTGTAACAGACGTTTGACAGGTAAAAGAAAAAAGAACCTGAAATCAAACCCAATCTGGGGATAAGGCAGGTCAAGGCCTTTAAGCTTGGTATGATAATATAAAAAATCTAGAATTCTTTTATTTTTACTGGCATAAACAACAATGCTGTCCTAATGAATGGATTTTATTTTTTCTATATTGTGATCATCAAAATTAAGCTTATTGATCAATCGTTTAATCAGCTTTTGGATAAAATATCCTGAGTGGCTCGGGTAAAAACATAAAAAGTAATCATAGGTGTTGCCCAGCATGCAGGTGATCATTCTGCGAAGCTTAAGCCTGAAATTTATAATAAGGTCTTTAAGCTTTTGAAATAATTTCATTAATTCGTCCCCATAAGGATTTTTCTGTAAATAATATTAACCTACATTAATTATCAAAGGTTAATTGGAATGGCAATCTTAAAATAAATAGCCTTGATAAATATAAAGGCTTATGCTATTTTTTTTTATCTTATAGTGACAATTTTTAAATTTGTTGAATTGTAAAAGAATAATTTGTTATTTGAACTAAATTTTTAGGAGGATTTCTTATGAAAACGTTAATTGGTGGAGCTATTGCGGTTCTTCTTGGTGTTGTGGGAATAGCTGTCTGGTTTAATCAGTTTTTAATCCTTTTAGCAGGATGCATCCCACCTGTTCTTCTTCTGGGCGGTGGACTTGCTCTTTATCTTGGATTTGACGAACTGAAAGATTCATGGAAAAAAGATGATGGTGTTGAAGCACCAGCAACCCAGGATGATAAAACCAAAATTGAAAAACTTGAAAAAGAACTTGATGAACTGAAAAAAGAAAAATAGACTTTTTATATACCCTCAAAGAGGGCCTGCATTATTGCGGGCCTTTTTTGATGGCAGATGTTGCAAGAAAATCTACTACCTCATTCTCTTTAATCCCTGAATGTCCTTTTACTTTAATGAATGCCAGGTCACAAAATTTATTCATTAATGTTCTAATTTCATAAATAAGCGCCTGGTTTTTTTTGGGTTTCCAGTTTTTTGTCAATGATCCGATAGAATAACTTGAGTCTGAAAAAATACGAACGGGCAAGTCATTTCGCTTTAGTTCTTCCAAAGCCCTTTTTATGGCCGTCAGCTCTGCAATATTATTGGTTGCCAAGCCAATATATTGTGAGATTTCTTTTTTATTTTTACCATGAATAAAAAGAATACCAATGCCGGAAGGACCTGGATTGCCCGAGGATGCACCATCTGTATAGATTCTAATACAATTGTGGGGCAGGTCCGTTTTAAGTTTTTGCTCTTTTGTGACATTTTTGGCCCCGGGTTTTATTGATGATGGAAGAGACATTGATTTTTTTTGAGCTGGAACAGCCTGTTCTTCAGGGTTCAGGCTCTCTGGCTTGACCCGATATTCATAATCTTGTTTTAAATTGTACTTTATCAATACCATGCCTTTTTCAATCAAAAGGTTTTTGTTAATGTCTGTTTGGGCCCAAACTTTGTTGCCTTTAAAACTCATCCTTTTCCATGAGTCGGCCTGATCTTGATCATTATTCATATAAATAATATTTTCCTGAAAGGGATTTAAATTGTTTAAGTTCATCCTGCCATTGATCTGATAAAAGACTTATGTCTTCTAAATTGGTCAGTCTTTTTCGAAGTGTTTTGCTGCCCAGGATCAGATCCATGGGCATCCGCTCAAATTCATATTCATAGGGTGGGGTTTTAAATTTAAAGTCATTTTTGTGATGCTTGATAATTAATTGCATTAAGACCAGGGATGAAAAATAAGGTTTAAATTCTTTTATTGAAGTAACATGAATTTGAAAGCCTCTACAAATATTGCCCTGCCACTTTCCAGAAGTGGGTTCAAAATTTACGGGACGCAGGAAAGCGCCTTTTATCAACTTATCAGCCTCGGGTTTAATTTTTTTAGTGTCCAGAAAAGGGGCACCAAATAGCTCAAAAGGCAAAGTTGTACCACGTCCCTCAGATATGTTAGTGCCTTCAAAAATAACTTGTCCCGGATAAACCATGCATGATTGCGGTGTGGGCAGATTAGGGGAAGGGGCAATCCAGGACAGTTTCGTGTCCTGCCAATACATCTGTCTTTTCCAGTCGTTCATGGGGATGATAGTCAGGTTACACCCTATTTGAAATTCCTGGTTAAAAAATTGTGAAATTTCTCCAATGGTCAATCCATGCCGCATGGGAATAGGAAATATGCCAACAAAGGAGGCATAATCCTTTGAAAGAATATTGCCTTCAATTTGTGTTCCGCCGATGGGGTTGGGCCGGTCAAGGATAACAACCTGCTTTTTAAGCTTTGCCGCAGTTTCAAGGCAATAGGCAACAGTATAAATAAATGTATAAACCCGTGTTCCAACATCCTGAATATCAATAAGCAGAACATCAATCTGATCAAACATTTTTTGGGTTGGAATCCTTGTATCATTGTATAAACTGTATACGGGAATATTTAATTGTGGTTCCCTAAAGTGTCCGGATTCAATCATGTTGTCTTGTTTTTCAGCATAAAAACCATGCTGTGGAGAAAATAATGCTTTTAATTGTCCCGGGAAAAAGTAATGGATAAGTTCTGATGCATGTGTGAAACAACAGTCAACGGATGCCGGGTTGGATAACAGGCCAAGCCTTTTTCCTTTCAGGTATTCAGGTGGATCTTTGATAAGCTTTTCAAGCCCGATGGTTACCTTGTTTTTCATAAAAATCCTTAACCTTATCTGTTAAATTCTAATTTCTTAATTATCATAGCCATTGACAAAATTTCAAATCATAAATAGTGTCTGATCGAAAACCTGAAAATTTTTGTGAGCATACACTCCTCTTCGAGCCGAGTACAAGGCAGGCGATAACTAATTAAAAAGAGATCAGGCCATGAAATTTAAAATCAGTAAATCAATAGCAACAATTAAGCCCTATGAGCCAGGCAAACCTCTCAAGGAGGTTGAACAAGAGTATAATATTTCCAATGTGATCAAGCTTGCCTCCAATGAAAATCCCATTGGGTTTTCACCAAAGGTTTATGATGCAGTCTCAAAACACATGAAGGTCATGAACCGGTATCCTGAATCCACAGCCCCTGTTTTAACTGGTATGCTGGCCCAAAAATTTCATGTTAACCCCCAGAATATTGTTTTGGGGAACGGGTCTGATGATATTATCGCACTTTTGGCCCATGGCTTTTTAAATCCTGGTGATGAGGCTTTAATGCCGCTCCCCTCGTTTTTAATGTATGAAATCAGTGTTAAAACAGCTAAAGCAATACCTGTCAGGGTTCCTTTAACTGATTTTTCAACAAATCTTGAAGGCATTGTAGACAAAATATCATCTAAAACCAGATTGGTTTTTATAACCAACCCGTTTAATCCAACAGGCAGTACAATTACTTATAATGAATTCAATGAATTTTCACAAAAAGTGCCTGATGATGTCATTATTGTTGTGGATGAAGCCTATATTGAATTTGTAAGGGATAAAGCAGTTTATAATTCCCTGCAAAACCCATTGCATGATCCAAGAATTGTCACTTTGAGGACATTTTCCAAAGCCTATGGACTTGCAGGATTCAGAGTAGGGTATGGCATAATGGATACTGAAATTGCGCAAATTTTAAACAGGATCAGGCAACCCTTTAATGTGAACACTCTTGCCCAGGCGGCAGCTGTTGCTGCCATTGGGGATGAACAATTTTTAAACAAGAGTATCCAAACCACCCATGATGGTCTTGATTTTTTGTTTGATCAACTGGCTGTCCTTGGTATTCACTGCCTGCCCACCCAATCTAATTTTTTAATGATGGATCTTAAAACAGATGCAACCCAGGTATTTGAACAAATGCTGAAACTGGGTGTTATCGTAAGGTCAATGAAATCATACGGGTTTGATACGTTTTTAAGGGTGAATACGGGCACAAAAGAAGAGAATATTATTTTTATTGCTGCGCTGAAAAAGGTTTTACAAAAATAAGGATTTAGTTATGAACACCAGAATTATTACCATTGACGGTCCTGCCGGGGCAGGCAAGACAACAGTAAGCAGGAAGCTTTCAAAAAAACTGGGATGTGTTTATGTTGACACGGGCGCCTTGTACAGGGGGGTGGCCTATGAAATCCAAAGACAGGAAATTGACTGGGAAAATGATGAAGTTCTTGACGTTTTTTTAAAACATCTGGATCTTAATTTTTTGATGGAAAAGGATAGACTCATCTTAATATCGTCGGGCAGGGATATAACAAATTTTATCAGGACACCCGACATATCCATGCTGGCATCTGCATCTTCTGCAAAACCGCAGGTAAGAGCAGCCCTGCTGGGTATTCAAAGGAATATCGCAAAAACAAAGGATGCGGTTTTTGAAGGCAGGGATATGGGAACTGTGGTTTTTCCTGATGCCGCACATAAATTTTTCCTTTTTGCAGATTTATCTATTCGTGCAAAAAGGCGGAATGATGAAATGCCCGATGAAACAAAGGATATTAAACTGGTTCAAGAAGAGATGAAAATAAGGGATGGGAAAGATTCTCAAAGAAAAACAGCACCTTTAAAGCCGGCAGAAGATGCCATTAAAATTGACTCTTCGTTTTTAACCATTGAGCAGGTGGTTGAAAAAATGGTCAAATGCATTGAGAAGGCCTGAAAAGCTTAATAATTTTGTTGATTTTTTTATTTTCATTTGATATAAAGGCAAATTGTACTTGACCATAATTTTGTTTCTGTGGAGGAGTATAAAATACGTTTAGGGAGATTAATATTAATGAATGACATTGCTGAAGAAAACAAAAATCAAAAAATGAATACTGAAACCTTAGAGAAAGAAGAAGTCACTTTAGAGGAAAAAGAAGCTACTTTAGAAGAAGAAGTAACTATAGAGAAAGAAGAAGTTACTTTAGAGAAAGAAGAAGTTACTTTAGAAGAAGAAGAAGTTACTT
>JAQICW010000297.1 GCA_027858355.1 Desulfobacula sp. | reverse complement strand
AAAAAATCTACTTCATCAATAATTTTCATACTTGATTTGTTGATAATATATGCCTGTTTTTTGGGTGTATTTGTTCATTTTAACGGACATATCTCTATTCCCTTGAGTGCTGTTATTTTGATGGCATATGTCGGTCTTGCCTGGTTCGTTATTGTGCTTAATTCATCCATCACAAGTGTAAATATCCAATCCGGGATACTTTTGGTGCTCAGGGATACACTGATCGGCTACTCTGTTTTGAGTGTGAGCGTAATTGGTGTGGTTGCTCTTTTTGGGGAATTTGCACCAAATAACAAATTGATTTTATGGCCTTTGCTTTTGGCCATTATTCTTTCGTTAACGTTCCGCTTTTTTTATCTTGTCATCCTCAAACACTTTGTCAAACATGGGTACCAGCAGAAATCCGTGCTTTTGATCGGCGGTGATCGTGTGGCCGAAAAGGTGATGAATCAGATCTTGTCATTCCCCAGTTTGGGCTACAGGTTGTATGGAATAGTTGCGGATTACTATCATGACACTCTTCCAAAAGGACTTTATCTGGGAAAACTCGATAGATTTTCTGAAATTGTTCGCTCCGGTCTTGTCGATGAGGTAATTATTGCTTTGCCATTGAGAAGGGAACAATTGATTATCGATATGGTGGAAAAATGTGAGTACGAAGGGATTCGTGTCCGCATCGTGCCTGATTTCTTCCGCATTATCCAGAGCCGTGCTGCTCTGGAGAGCTTGGGTAATATCCCCCTGATCGGCATCAGGATCGTTTCCCTCGATCTGTTGAAAAACAGGATTTTGAAGAGGGGTTTTGACATAGTTTTCTCCTTAATAGCGCTGGCAGTTCTTTCCCCTCTGTTACTGATATTAGTTCTCTTAATAAAAGCAACTTCTCCCGGCCCGGTTTTTTTTAAACAAAAGAGGATCGGAGCAAACAATGTTGAGTTTGATATTTATAAGTTTAGAAGCATGACTGTACAGGCAAAGAAGCAGTCCGATATTGTATGGACTACGGCCAATGACAGCAGGGTCAGTGCTATCGGCAAAATCATGCGCAAAACAAACCTTGATGAATTCCCCCAGTTCTGGAATGTATTGATTGGAAATATGAGTGTGGTTGGTCCCAGACCGGAAAGAGAGCACTTTGTGGAAGAGTTTAAAAAAAGGATTTCCCATTACAAGGTGCGCCATCTTATCAAATCCGGCATTACAGGCTATGCACAGGTAAACGGGTGGCGGGGAGATACCTCCATAGAAAAGCGCGTTGAGTGCGACATCCACTACATAGAGAATTGGAGTTTCTGGCTTGATCTGAATATCATCTGGTTGACTGTATTTGGGAGGAAGACCCGGAAAAATGCTTATTAATCCGCAGATTACCCAGAGTGACGCAGATTAAAAGAATGGGTGATCAGAGACACTTTTGGGTAAATTACCCATTTCAGCTCAAGGCTGTTTTGGGTAAAAATGTATACTCCTTTCAAGCCTGAACTTTAATGAACACTGACAACAAAGCATTGTGAGAGGCATTTTTTGTGGAAACAGATAAACTCCATAATCACCCATCCCTGGGAGATGTTCTGATTGTGAGCGGCGATGAGGGGTGGGCTGCTTCTATCGGGAAGATGTTAAACGACAACCTTTATGGGACTTCACTTGCCTTAAATGGCGACCAGATTAGCGACAGGCTGATAAAACACTGGCACCATCTGATTTTAATTGATCTTGATTCGATAGATGTATTTGAAAATTATCTAATCAGACATATCAGAAAAATAGAGCCGGACATACCCATAATCGGCATGGGAAGTCAGGATAGAGGTTCACGCCGGGATATCACCTATCTTAAAAAGCCTCTTACCGTTGAACTAATAAGGAAAAATTTTCTCCAGGCGGTAAGTGTAAAGGAAACCAAAGTCGGAAGAAAGACCCTGACGGGGCTGTTGTTGGCTGTGTGTATAGGCTTTTTTCTATGGGTTTTATTGTTTTGGATTTGGAGGTAAGACATTAGCCGCAGATGCTCACAGACCAGCCACAGATATTCCAAGGCGGAGAGCAGGGTGCGGGAAAGGACAGAGGTCGGAGGTCGGTGGTCAGAGTGCAGGGAGCGAGGGAAGCATTTCAAAAAAAAGCAGTTGAAAGAAAAAAGATGTATTATTTCTGGGAAGACGTGATGAATAAATACGAAAGGTTGTTCAGGCAAGTAATTAATAATAGCTGATTAGAGGTTATGGTGAAGTTGATCGGGAGCAATAAGGTGCGATTATTGGTCGTCATTCCGGCTGTGCTGGTCTGTGGGTTTTTGTTGTTTCAGCAGGCCAAGGGACGGGTGTCGGCAGTTCCCATGGTAGTGATGACCTATAATATTGGTGATATTAACGGCCATCTGGTAGCATTGGAAAAAGTGGCAAACGTGATCAAGCTGAGAGGTGTTCCTGATTTGCTTTTATTACAAGAGGTACATGGTGAAAGTGAAGCCTCGGCTTTGGCCAAAAATCTCGGTTTGGAGTATTACCTTTATTCGCGTTATCAAGGGAAAAAATTTGGTCTGGCCATTATTTCCCGTAAGCCACTTTCCATGCCCGAAATTCTTTATTTTAAGGAGAGTCAAAGGGGTTATGGTGCGTTAGCTGCTGAATTAATGGTCGAAGGGCGAAGAATTCTTGTATGCTCTTTGCATCTTGACCGAATAGACCCGGTTCAAATCATGGAGAACATGGCCGTGGTATCTTGGGAAACAGCCTTGGATTTGTTGAAAATAGAATTAACGGAAGAGACCATCCGAAGCCGTTCTGTTGACCAACTCCTGCCCTGGATTGCTGCCCGTAAATCCGATCGTATTATTATCGGGGGTGATTTTAACACAATTCCTTTTTCAAGGACCATACGCACAATGAGCAAAGCATATGATGACGCGCTATGGCCTTCCTTTAGTTATTTAAACGGCACATTCAAAAAACTTTCTCTTCCTGTTTTGCCACGTATAGACTTCGTGTTTTACTCACCGAATCTTGAATGCAAAAGCGCATCCGTGATCAAAGAAAGCGCTGGAGACCACTATCCGGTTGGTGCTGTGTTTGATCTGGGGGAAACAACAGAGTCTTAAATATTAACTCAGTAGTGTCCGGTTAACATTCAAATAATTTCAATTGGATATGTCCGATAGTAATTTGGTTTTTGTAATCACTTTGCTCCAGTACCTGATAAATGGGCTTTTTCTCAAAAAGAGGTATACTTAAAATCTGTAAAATAGTGTAGAGAGTCAAATCAATTTTCAGCCGTTTTTTCATTATGGCAACCAGAACATACGTTGATATAGCGATCCATATTTGAGTTTTAACAGCATTCTCCGATGTGCCAAAGAATTTTTTGATTCTCAAATGCTGTTTGATCCATTTGAAAAATATTTCCACTCGCCACCGGTAACGATACAACTCGGCAATCGTTAACGCCGGAAGCGTGAATTGATTTGTAAGGAAAATGAATGTTCTACTTTGTTTAGCATCGAAATATTTTATGCGACGGAGCTTGGCCGGATAATCTTTTTTTGCATAAAACCCCGTTGGTAAAACTATTTGATCATATCTAACTCCAGTGGTTTTATCAATTTTTTGTGAATATAAACGGCGAAGCCCTGTATTGGTTTTAGAACGAGTCACAAATACGGCTGAGCATTGATCCATCTGGTAAAGCCGCTGAAAGTCCAAATAGGCACGATCCATGATATAGATTGCGCCTGGTTCCGGGATAAGATGATCGAGCACATTGACATCGTGAACTTTACCGTCAGTGATCCAAATAAAAGTCGGTATATCGCCGCGCAAATCCAGCAGCGTATGCAATTTTATTGCCGCCTTTGTTTTACGAAATCGAGCCCATGGAAAAACCGAAAGGCATAAGTCGATTGTCGATGAGTCGAGAGCATAGACGGTCTCTTTTAATTCAAGGCCAAAATCATCTTCGACATACAGACTACGAGCTTCATGAATCAAAATTTGGGCAAAGTCGCTGTATATCTGCCAATCTCGAATTTCGTTGGCATCAGCTAAAGTGCTACGAGAGACCTTACCCCTTATACCAATATGGTAAAGTTTCTCCTGCATGGCCCGTAGACAGCACTCGATATCACGTAAGCTTTCACGGTATGCCAGCTGAGCAAAAGCCCTACATAAAAATTGATTGTAGCATGTAAAAGAACGTATACGGTGATTACCGCTATAACGATTGACACATTGACTAAATTTTTTCTTTGGCAGGAAATCGATTGCCTGAGAGAAAATAGTTTGGCCCTGGTTCATAGTGAGGCTCCTTTCGC
>JAQICW010000277.1 GCA_027858355.1 Desulfobacula sp. | reverse complement strand
CAAACAGTTTCGCTTTTTCAGCACAATCTATATACTGGATTATATTTTATATTGTTATTGTTTGTATTTTTTGATACCAAGAGGTTTTTATTTTTATAAATATACTTGAGGAGAATTGAATGAAACACTATGTAATGTTGAAGATAACGTTAGTACTGGCAATAATATTTATTTTGAATTCATCTGTTTATGCTGATTCTGAAATAACTAAAGAAACTCTGAAAACAGCAGGCATGGATGACAAGGTCAGTTATGCAATTGGTTTTAATATTTGTAATCAGTTAAAGGATAGCATTAAAATTAATACAGAATTATTTTCACAAGGGATGAAAGACAATCTTACCAAGCAGCCAAAGATGACTGAAGAAACAATTAAAGAGACCTTGATGGCTTTTCAAAATATGGTAAGACAAAAACAAATGGGAGAGAACAAAAAAAAAGCTACAGAAAATAAGGCCAAAGGAAAAGCATTTCTTGAAGAGAATAAAACCAAAGACGGTGTAAAAGAGTTGCCCTCAGGCCTCCAGTATAAAGTAATTAAAGCGGGGGACGGACTTTCTCCGAAGCTCGATGATAAAGTGAAATGCCATTATAGAGGTACATTGATTGACGGAAGTGTTTTTGATTCTTCTTATAAACGCAATCAACCGGCTGTTTTTCCTGTAAATGGTGTGATTAAAGGCTGGATTGAAGCCCTTCAGTTGATGAAAGTTGGCTCTAAATGGATGCTGTATGTTCCATCTGATCTCGGATATGGTGACACCGGAGCCGGAAAAGATATAAAGCCAGGCGATGCACTTATATTTGAAGTGGAATTGCTGGCAATCGAACAATAGAAAAGGTTATTTGAGGTTCAACCAAAATTTTCAGGGGATTGTTAAAGTTTCAAACCCCTGTATAATTGTATATATGTTGTGATACAAAACAAATAAATTTTCACAAATTAAATTCAATTATACAGGAAAATCCAAAATCAAATCAAGGCTCTATTATCTATAATTGGACACCAACTTGAGTCTTGTTCAAATCCGAAAATATCTTTTCAGCATCTGTCAAAATGTTCTTTTTATAGCAGAACTGTCGTTGTTTTTTCGGATCAGTTGAATAAAAATTTGAGATGTGATTATATAGGGGCATTGATTTCACCCTATTTGGAGGACTTGAAATGATTAAATCTACTTTTTTGATTGCCGTAGGCCTTGTTTTTTTAACCACGTTCTCATGCAGTACCAGACATGCCTTCCAATATGAGACAAGCAGTGAAGTTAAAAAACTTATTGAAAGAACCCAGGCTTACCCTGATGCTCGGTTTATTGTCCTTTCCGATCTTCATTTTTATGATAAACGTCTGGGTACTTCTGGGAAATCTTTTCAAGAATACCTTGACGATGATCGCAAACTGCTCGTATTAAGCGAGGAAATCCTCTCCACTGCAGTGGGAAAAGTATTAAAAGAAAATGCAGATTTTATCCTTGTCTCAGGAGATCTGACCAAAGATGGCGAGAAAATAAATCATCAAGGTGTTGTAAAAGCCTTAAAAAAACTTGCAGCCACGGGTGTCGGTGTGCTGGTGGTTCCGGGAAATCATGACATCAACAATGGCAATGCTGTTCAGTATCAGGGCGACAAAACATCTCCTGTTCCGGGTATCAACGATAAAGAATTTAAGACCATGTATAATGAATTCGGATTTAATCAGGCACTGGCTGCCGATTCTGATTCGTTAAGCTATGTGGCTGAGCCTAAAGAAGGCTTATGGGTTCTGGCACTTGACTCCTGCAGGTGGAAAGAAAATAAAAAGAGTCATCATCCTGTTACGGACGGGGTGTTTTCACCTGGGACCCTGGAATGGATAGAAAACCAACTTATCCTGGCTAAAATGAAGAAAAAGGCTGTCATTGTTTTAATGCACCACGGGATTATGGAGCATTATCCTGCCAATGAGAAATTTTATGGCGGGTATGTGATTGATGAAGATGCCATTGTTTCAAAATTATTTGCAACCTATGGTGTCCGGATGGTGTTTACCGGCCATTTCCATGCCCAGGATGTCACTAAAAAAGAGTTTAAAGCATCTGATAATTTCATTTTTGACATTGAGACAGGCTCACTTGTCACTGCGCCCTGTCCCTACAGGCTTATTCAACTTTCAAAGGGTTATACTGCCTCCATCAGTAGCAAATTCATCGAATCCATACCCTCCCGGGACAATCTTGGTGACTATGCCCGTCAATATGTGTTCGACGGCACTATTACCATGGTCAATGCCAAACTTGACAAATTCAAGGTATCTAAAGAACAGCATCCGTTGATTTCAAGCCAGGTATCAAAAGCGTATTGCGCCCATCTTCTGGGGGATGAAAAAAAACCCGAGGTCACCATCGACAAAAAAGGATTCGGGTGGTGGCTGACCTTTATTGCCTGGATGCAGCAGGATCTTGTTAACGGTTGGTGGACAGACCTTCCGCCACAAGACAATCACCTGACCATTGACCTTAAAACCGGAGCAGTTTTGTAGAGAGGAAGGCGCTTTTTGTAAAAGAAATATAAAAAAAATTATAGAGCTGCAATGTGTGCGCAACCCAACAAGAACACAACATGTTCAGTGTCTGAATTACAATATATGAACCAAAACCATTGTCAGAAGCCATTCTTTTATATTCCAGTTAATATATAAAAAACATGGCCCGCACTTAATTGCAAAAAAACCGCCCTATCGTCCAAATTCTCAGTCCTGGCATCTTTTTACCCTGTTTGATTTTGGACATCTGAAGTGGGACATGGGAATAGAATAATTTGTAATTGTCCCTTTTTCGATGTACCCACGGCCTGGTCAACAGGTATTGTTTTAAAAGGCAAAAGAGTAGTTTTTTTAATCATTACTTTTTTCTTTTTTCTTTAAAGGTTGATAATAGGAGCCAAAG
>JAQICW010000231.1 GCA_027858355.1 Desulfobacula sp. | reverse complement strand
CTTCGTTAACCATTTTTTCTGACCAACGAGGCTGAATGCCGTTTGCTTTAGCCTGATGTATCAGCTCCGGTTGAGATAAACCGGCCATTTCTGATGCACGCCCTAACGATACCAAGCCTCGTTTGTAAAGATACAAGGCTTCATGAACCTTTATCTGGGCTAAACCCAGCAACAGTAATTCACCCAATGTTGCCTGGGGTCAGGCTTCGCTTATTGTGGTTATTGGGGGGTAAAGTATTGGGATTTTCTCACATTTCCAACGGTTCCAGAATAGAATCCACGCTTTCTATCTTCAAAAATTCATGCAATTCCTTTATTGACAAAGGAGCAGCAGAATAAATATCTTCGTCCGCCTTTCGAACTTCCTCAATAGGGTATAAAAACGATCTTCCCAGAAAGCACTCTTGCGGTTTTTCCTTATGAGGTCGGGCCTGACTATAGCCTGTACCGTAAATCTTGATACCAATATTGACATTGTTTATGATATATGATAACTTTCTCTTGAAAGCAACAAACAGTTTCTTTTTTAGAGGAAATAAGCTTATGTCTTTTCAAGGAAAACAACTTTCTACTGAGATGACCGAAACGGTTGTCAGACTTAAAGAACATTACGACAATGAGAAAAAAACTGGAAAATTGGTACCAACCAATAATCCTGCTGGACGTACAGCTAAAGCCCTAGGGATTGGAGTCGCAACGGTAAAAAGAGTAATGGCAAATTATAAAAAAAATGATGAGAAAGTTGTAGTACACATCAAACAACGCCCGGGAAGACCTCCGTCTCGAATATGTCCTATTATGCAACCTATAATCAGAGAATTTATTCGGAATGAGAATTTATCCGGACAACAAATCAGTATTAATAAAGTTTGTAAATTTTTAATTTCCAAATATGACCTTGATATTCCAAAGATGACACTATGGAGAGCTCTCAATCGATGGGGATTTAGTTATGGTGAAGGGCGCAGGCGTGACAGTTTGAAGGAGCAAAACCATGTTGTTCTATCACGTCGAGAATATCTTCGATTGAAATTGGCAAATCGTTGTCCTGATGGAAAATTAAAACGACCTGAAGTTTATTTAGACGAGACATATATCAATAAAAATCACTCATGTCGTTTCACCTGGTATCTTAAAGAAGATGGAGCATGGGTAAATAAGCCTTCTGGAGTTGGTCCCCGTTTAATTATAGTTCATGCAATTACGGCTAATGGCTGGATAGATGGGGCGCAATTGGTTTTTGAAGCAAAGAAGCGGACAGGCGATTATCATGGGCAAATGAATTGGGATAACTTTTCTAAGTGGTTCGAAACCCAGTTGATACCAAATGTTCCGCCTAAAGCTATAATTATTCTTGATAATGCCAAATATCATAATGTTTTCGAAGAGAGCACGCCCAATAAAAGCAGTAGAAAAGAACAATTACAAAATTGGCTTACCCGTAATGGTTATCCTTGGAGAGAGGACATGCTCAAGGCCGAACTACTTGAACTGTGTGATCGTTTTGCACCAGCTCCTGAATACAAGCTGGATAAGATTGCAGAAAAACATGGGATGTCGATACTGCGAACACCTCCATATCACCCTGAACTTCAGCCGATTGAAACTTGTTGGGCTGTGGTCAAAAATCATATGGCAGATAACTGTGATTTTACAATGGCAGGGCTTCGCAATACACTGCCTGATGCATTTGCTAAAGTAAGCTCAAGTACTTGCAAGAAGATAATTTCAGAGGTTTTTAAACAAGAAAAAAAATATTGGGACGAAGATGAGAAATTAGATAAAATATATTCTGCAAATGCTAAAGAGGAGTATGTTGGGAGAAATGCTTTGGACAGTCAGGGTGTGGAATCATACATAGAAGCTATTTAATATTTTAGTATCAAGTATTACGGTATAAGCTATAATAACTCTGGTGTTAGCTGTCCGGCAGCAAGTGCAACGGGATATCAACAGGTTCGTTATTCAATATTTTTCTGACCAATGCAACGTCAAGATTGACGATCTGTGCAATCACTTCTTCAGATAGCCCTTTTTCCCCGGCATTGCGGACCAGGGAAATCATCATTTTATAGCTACCTTCCTGACGTCCTTTTTGGAGTCCTTCCTGTCTAAGTCTTTCAGCAGTTGTCATGGCTATCTCTCCACCTTTTTCTGTAATACAGGTAATCGATTTGACAAGTTTGTCTTAATTAACGGGGTCTGACCCCGTTAAGCTATTGTTTTTATATAATAAGAGCGGGGTAAGAGCGGGGTAAGAGCGGGGTCAGGCTTCGCTTATATATAATAAGAGCGGGGTCAGTAAGAGCGGGGTCAGTAAGAGCGGGGTCATAAGAGCGGGGTCAGTAAGAGCGGGGTCAGGCTTCGCTTATTGTGGTTATTGGGTTCTATTTAAAAGATTTTAAAGGCAGAAACAGTCTATGGCTGTTATCACCCAAGTGGGTAAACCCGAACTGCTCATAAAAATCTCTGGCGTTGTCGCTAATGGCATCTACAACCATGGCATAGATTGCGATCTGGTCACTGACGGACAGAGTTCGCTTAATGGCATCTACCAGCAGCATTTTGCCGACTCCGTATCCACGGGCATTTTTGCTGACGGCCAATCTTCCAATCAAAGCAGCAGGAATCGGATGCTTTGGCAACTTTCGGGCCAAGTTTTCCGGCAATTGGCTCAATTCAATGGATAATGTACTCAGGCTGTAATACCCCACCACTACTTTGGGCCTGTCCGGCAGTGATGCAATAAAAACACGACTGATGCGGCGCCTGATATCCTGCCCTGCCTGCTTATGGAGATAATGATCCAGCGCTTCTACATTACAATGGAAACCTGCTCTATCATGAGCGGCGTTCAGCGGCTCTATAACCAGATTTTGGTAATTCGTCATTTACTGATGACGCGCTTATCATGCTCTTCAAAGGCTGCTGTCAGTTTTTGATTAAAACGAACTGGACTGGCCAGGGCATCGAAGAAGGTTCTTGAATTTTCTGCATTCAATGTCATCATCTGATGTTCCTGTATAGTTTGCTCTGCACGCTTCAAGGCGCTGGTCAGTATAAAATGACTGGTGGTCTTGCCCTCAAAACCTGCCGCAAGGTCTATAAGGTGCTTTGCGCTGCTTTTCACACGGAGATTGATCCGTTCATTTTTATTTTCAGTTGCTGTATCCATGGTTAGGTTTCCCTGAGGTTTTTATCAACACGCTGAATGAATGTACTTCATAATGGTGCCTTTGGCAAGGGTTAAGATTTAAGGCTGTCCAATGCGGGAATGCGGGGAATGCGGGGGTCTGACCCCGATAAGTATTTGTTTTTATGGGAGAATCGTTCTAATTTGGGGCGTTTTTAGCTCTTAGAACCTGCTTTTTGGGGTCAAAAAGTGGGTTTTAAGGTTTTGCCTGGGGTCAGTGACGAGGTCAGGCTTTCCTTCTATTTTTTGTGTTTTTTCCAAATCGTTTATGCGCTAGTGAATAGTGTAACCCGTCCTCACATCTGTTTGCATAATACTGTAACAGCAGCTACGCCGCTACCCCGCCATTACCCTGCAGACCCCGCCCTTTTATTTTAATAAAATACCCCGCCTTCGTTTGAAAAAGTATCCCTCCTGTATTAAATGTAAATTTACAAAAGACACAAATAAAAACAGGAAGGATACTAATATGCCGCTATCAGCGACAATGGAAGATATTAAAGCATATCAGGTGAAAGTTGACAAGAATGAAATCACCTCGTCTAATCTGCCAGAATGTCCGGGTTGTCATTCAGGTTCTCAAACCTTTAAGTTTCATGCACACAGAGAACGCCGTTTTTTAATCATTGCCAAATTAGTTGTGGAAGCGGTTTTCTGTGTACTGGTTCGTTTTCGATGCCCCAAGTGTGGAAAGACCTTCACCAGTTATCCGGATTTTGCAATGCCTTACAAACATTACACCCGTCAGACGATTGAATATTTCAGCAGTGCCTATGTTGAGGATGACCAAAAGACATACGAAAGTGCCGTTATGACCGATAATGGTACCCCAGAATATTTTGATAAGGTCCGGACATTGGCACCATCAACCATACATCACTGGGTTTCCGCTTTAGCCAATCTTATCATTGTCTATCAGGCCTTAACAACATCGCTTCATGAAAAACTGGTACTTAGTCTTGGTGCTTTTGCTCCAATGGCCATCCCTAAACGTAAATACAAAACAGACAGAAAAAAGGCGTGTTTATTGCTGTGTCGCCGTTTTTTTATGACTGAACCCTTTTTTAAAAGGCAGTTTCACCGACTTTGCAATAACATTCTAATTCACTTGATATAGGATGCCTCCAGTCATTGTAATTGAACCGAACAACAAAACACTCAAACTGTGAGGAGGTATCATTATGGCCAATTTATACTCTGGTAATTTCTTAAGAATGCTCAGGAATGAATGCATTGTTGACCGTGTTATCAGTCTGTTAAGACTTGAGACGAAATACAGAAACAAGATCATCAGGTTCCAATGCCCGCTCTGTCACAGATTTCATACTGCCACAAACCCGAAAACCAATTTAGGGCGATGTTTCGATTGTAAAACTAATTTCAATCCTATTGATTTAGTCATGGCCGCAACACAGTCCAACTTTGTTGAAACTGTTGATTTTTTGAAAAAACATATCAATGAGACTACAAAGACAAAGTAAAAGGTGATCAAGGCATGGCAAATGAATGTGATCTGTCCGATAAACGCTTGGAGAATCTGGAATCTGTGATTAAAAATTATCGACAAAACTTTTATGCTGTTGGGAAAGCGCTGAAGGAGATCCGGGATGATCGTTGCTATCATAAATTGTCTTTCAAAACCTTTGAAAGTTATGTCAAAGTTCGGTGGGATATGGGACGTTCTCATGCTTATCGGTTGATTGAAGCATTTGTGGTCATTGATAATCTTTCCCCAATTGGAGACATTGTACCCGGGAATGAAGCCCAGGCTCGTCCTTTGACCAAATTGAATTTGTTTAGCCAAAAAAAAGTTTGGCGTGATTTTTTAAAAACAGGAAAGCCGATTTCTGCTTTGAATATCAAAAAATTTGTTTCTGATTATCTGGGTGAGAAAAAAACAAACAAACCTTTTACAGAGGTCATCAGCAAGGATTATAAGGCAGCCGTCATGGAAATGTTGTCACAAATCACTATTGCTCAGAATGACCAATGGAAATCAACGTCGGTAAAAACCGCTCTATACTGGAACAAGGTAATAAAAGAAAAGATACAATGGGGGATAGCTTAAATGCACGATTCAACAGGTATTGCAAATTTTTCTTTAGATGATCAATTTATGATCCTGCTCCACAAAAAGATCATGAATAAAACAGGATCTGCAAAACGCAGATCCAAAAAATATTATATGGATCAATATAAAAAAACAGGTGTCATCCCAAAACCATTGCTGCTTGCAGGTAAGGGCATTATGGAAGGACGTAAATGTTCTGGGAGATCTCGTGTTTTGTCTAATGAGGAAAAAAACTGTTTTATTGAAATGGTCAAAGCATCCTGTGATGAAAATAACCCACGATTTATCTACATCACCCAGAAGGCCCGTGTGATCACTACTTATCATAAATTTTTGGAAGAAGAGTTTAAAAAAAAGATTTCCATACATGCCTTACGTCGTATAGGTCAAAAAGAACATCTGGATTTTTACTTGAAAAAGCCAGATTTCGATGAAGATCAGATGGATAAAGGATTTTTTAACCCTGAGAAGGTTTTTGATCTGGTACAGGTAGACGGATGCAAATTTCAATACCTTAAAATCAAGGATGACAACGGCAAATGGTGTAAACCCCAGGTGATTGAATTTTTCGATACAGGATCACGGTATATGTTTGTTCTGGATTTTTATTTTTCAGAAAGTAATGAAAATGCTGTGGATCTGTTCAGTCGGTTTTTATTGGATGCGTCGTTTCCCAAAAAAACAATCAAGCTCCGCCCTGACTGTGCTAAAGGGTTTCTTAATTTGAAACGACCTATCCACGAATTAAACATTAAATATTCTATGCCGGATGGATTTTATTTGGACCCAGACTTTGCCGGTGTACGATCGCCAAAACATAAAGTTCACCTGGAATCAAGTCACCGCAGTCTGCATAATTTTGAAATCCGTGTTATCAGAAAGTTTGAAGACAGAATTGCTAAAATTGTGCCTGGTTTTGCCTTTAAAGGTAATAAGAAGGAGCAAATCAAAGTCACCTGCCTGGACATTACCATTCAAGAGTTAAAACAGAGCCAAATGACCGAAGTGTATCGAAGAGAGCATAATGAGAATTCCCATCGTTTTTCTGAAGACGGCAAAACCCAAACATGGATACCCAGCCAAAAACTGCAGGCTTATTTGTCTGATATAGAAACCATGCAATTTGATCCGGTTCATATAGAAGCATTTATGAAATATGGTTTTATTAAGAAAAAAGCAACTGTGTCTGCACAGAAAACTATCACGCATGATAAACAAAAATATACTGTGGTTGAGGGAGTTGAAAATTTTGGCTCACAGAAAAGCACAACGGTTAAAGTATCCCATTACAACAACAAGCTCTATATTTTTGAATATAAAAATGATGGTGTCTTTTTGGGTGAAGCATTATGTCAAAAGCCCTCTGAGAAGCCTGAGTCTGTTATAAAAAAAGCGGAAAAACGGCTGAAACAAAATGAAGTTGAGCAGATTGCCGAATATCTTAAAAGTAAAGAAATGAGCATTGATATCACTGCACTTATTTTTTGTTACTAAAATGGGCTTACATTTAATATTGCAAAAACCATCTTTAAAAAAAACATAACCAGGTATGAGCGACTTGGGGCTAAACTACAGGACCAGAGTAGAAGCGGTTTTGTAATGTTTAATGCTTTTTTAATCGATTATAAGCGGTATCAAAGAGAATTTGAATTGCCTTATATAAAGGAAGGTGACCATGCAATTTAACCGGAAAGAAAATTTCATTAATGACCAACGTCGAATATCTTATCTTCGCTCTGTTTATACCAGGATGTATCGAGGGCAAAGCATATTGATTGAAGGAGTCTATGGCGTCGGCAAAACCAAATTTTTAGAATTGATCAAGCCCAAAAAGTTAACAACAGTATGGTTGGAATCACTGGATAATAAGCATGAAACACTGGCATCAATTCTTCAAGAACTAAATTATGAAGCAAAAGCTTCCCATTGGCGAACATCGGCACACTTGAAAAAAATTTGTAACCTGACAGGTTTTTTTATCATTATTGATGAGGCCAATGATCTGGATCGTCGCATCTGGCCATACTTTAAACGGATAATTGATTCAGGCACCCCAATGGTCTTTGCTGGATTACCCAATGTAAGAACTTTTCTGGCAAGTGAGTATCCAGATATTCTGAGTCGCTTAAAGGTATTAACTTTGTACCCTATCGTAGTTGAGGACTTCATTCAAAATTATAAGAATGTCATTACATCAGAGGCAATTGAGCAAATATATGCTGCAACCAATAGTGATATGCGTAAATTTGAAGAGCTTTGCAGTGATTGCATTGATAAAGCAAAGCAATTAAAATATAGCCTCGTGGATATTAACCTGGCCCTTACATTTCTCACGAATCTCCCGCCAAATCATTGATTTAATTTTGCCTTTTCTATGAAACTCCTGTCAATATGCTGTAAATATTGAAGTTTCATTTTTCGTTGTAGCAGATCATTCTGCCATGGGTGTTATAAAGATGGCTCATTTTAAGATAGTCTTTTGTTTTTTTGAAGCTACATTTTAGATTCAATTTTTCAAATTAGAAGAGCCTTCCTCGTGATCTGGATGCTGCGCTTGAATCGGAAGGTGAACTCATCCAGGTGGTATTTCCGGTGCTTCCCGCTGACGGCATCTTAATGAATGCCAAACATCCGGCTACCGCCATAAGGAAGTACACCCAGTAGAATAAGGCTCTTCTGGAAGGCCCTATCCCTGAGGCTTACCTGCTGGATGACTCTCATAAACTGGTTCAAACTGTCCCGCTTTACGTCGGTATCCTGCATCGGCAACCGGCATGAGGCTATTACTTGACACATCAGGAGACCCGCCGCATCCGAATACGTCCTGATTCTTTAAGCTGGCACACCACAAACACAACGATCTCTTTGTCCTCGGTGCTGCTGCAAACACGTTTCCGCCCTTTTTTGAGCCACCAACGTACACCTCAACCATCTCGACTGATCAGTGCAATCGTTAGTAGCACGGTTTGACCATGGTACTCCGCAATTTATGCAATCAGGTAGCCCCCTTTCTAAAATTATTACAGTGACACAAAACCGTTACAGTTTTTTGCATTAAGGAAAAATACCAAAAAAACATAATCTACTGCTATTTCAATCAGTTCCATGCATCCAATAAGATTTTTCGTGAAAAAAGCGTTACACTGGTACCTTTCAGAATAATTGATGTTGTGAAGTTGTGAGAGTTTTTCAAACTATCTCACACAGATTCATAGCTCAATTATTCTGGGGTAAACAGTTTCGCTTTTTCAACATAATCTAAGCTGAAAACTGAATTATTTTTTATTAAAAAGGGTGAAGCTCCCCATAAACAAAAAGTACCATCTAAATAGGTATATTTAGTGATATTATAAAAGATCAATCTGCAATTAAGCAGTTGAAAAGTTACAGGGAGCTTCACTATGAAAAAACGTAACGTTTTTCAAAATCAAAGTCAAGAAATCCTGTCGTTGTTCGAGATGGCAAAAGACAGATCCAAAGTGATGTGTATTCCAATTGACTATGCGAAAAAAGATCATCTGGCCATGCTTTGTGATGGGAATGGGAGGATTATTCGAAAACCATTTTCGGTAAAAAATTCACCTGAAGGTAAGAATTATTTGATTGATCAAGTAAAAAAATCTTGCCGCCATCATGGAATTAACCTTCAGCATATCGTTTTTGGAGGTGAAGATTGCGGATCTTATACTGACAATTTTATATCTACTTTACGTTCTGAAAATTGGCTGGTTGCAGGTGTGAATGCCCACGATGCAAAGATTCAACGAGAAAATGTGCAAGCAAGCACTGATCGTTTAGACTTATTGGGTATTTGTAAAATGATTCTCAGTTGCAGGGCTAACTGCTCCCCAGCTCAATCAGGTGATTATCTAAATTTGCGCACACTTGTGCGGCAAAGACGAAAAATGGTCAACATAACAACCGGAGTAAAAAATAGAATTCACACCTTTGTTGATCAACTTTTTCCTGGTTTTTTAAACGAAAAGAATAGTGGGATTTTACCATTTTCAAAATGCTCATTACTATTGATGGAAGATCGATTCAGTGTGCATCAAATCCTTAGACGTAGACGTTCCACACTAACTAAACTTTTTACTCGCTGTGCAATTCATCAACCAGATAATTGCGCTAAAAAACTTCAGCAGTACGCTGGTCAGGTTCTAAAACCACCCCAAAATCATCTTGCAACATTACAAATTTCATTGAAACAACAAGTTAAACTTTTTAATTGCTTGCAAGAAAGTACTGAGCAAATGGAGAAGGAAGTTGCTGAAAGTTTAGCCCAAACCCAGGGTGCTTTTCTAACCAGCATCCGAGGTATTGGAATTATTTTAGCCGCTGGTGTATGTGCTGAAATTGGTAATCCCAACAAACAGAAGTCTTTAAGTAATTTAGTTTCATATTCTGGTATCATTCCGAAGGTCAAACAAACTGGTGGAATCCAAGGAAAACCCCAAACTAAAAAAGTTGGAAAACGTTGCAATCGTATCCTGAAAGACTATGTCGTTCAGTCGGCCTCCCACATAGGTTTACACGGGCCAGAAGATTTGATGTTGGATTACAAGAAACGTGATGCACAAGGGCAACATGCGGATTTTGGCATGGGCAGAAAATTTCTGCGTGTGGCAATGGGCCTGATGCGAACGTCTCAAACTTATCTACCTGAAAGTTTAAGAGGTAAAAAGAGTAGTATGAAAGGACGAGGCCAATATTATTTAATGACCTGGCCGAAGCTGCGTGGAAAATGGAGGAATGTAAATGCTTTGGATATCGCATTTGATAAGGATATGCCCTTAGGCCAGTGGCGCAACATGATACAGGAGCTTTATGGAATAAAACTTAAATTATAAAATAAATACAGACCATATTTAAATTTTTCAATTTAAGGTTTTATAAGTTTTGCGGACAGGATGGCTCACGTTACACTGTCGCAGTACTCCGAATATAAAGGATGTAATGACGGCTTAGAATAGAATGTCTTACCGTGTCCGCTCCAATATTAAACTTATGGCTCTAAGGTGCTTTGATCCTAAAATTTATTTTAAGAGATCTTGTAAACCAGTATGTCAAAATTGGATATAAGGGACATGGTATTTCCACCGGTAACGCAGAATTTAAAAAACCTATGATTTTAAAAATTAAATAAGTTTCATGCTTTTAAAAAAAACTGATAAAAATCGGGAGTGTGAAGTATTACTTAAAAATAAAGTAAAAAAAACTCTTGATTTTTACCTGGTGCTCTATTCGC
>JAQICW010000225.1 GCA_027858355.1 Desulfobacula sp. | reverse complement strand
TTTATTCCCTTGAAAAAAAATTGATATATTAGCAATGTTTTGCTTAAATGACTGATATTATTGATCACACTGATTCCGGTTGACGGTGTTTTCATCACATCAGTTACGCTTGAGCCTTTTTTTTCTTAGATATCGCCTTCTTGCAAGAACAACGTAATCTCTCTCTCCAAGAGCTGTTCGACGTTTACCAACTCCATATATAAATCCTAACCTGGACAAGCCAGAACCAAGAAGGTTTCAATAACTGCCAAGTAATACTATAGTGATTTCAGTATTATAACAATGCCAAAGGATCAAATTATGCAGTTTATTGATCAATATTCCAAACAGATATCTGGCGTTTTGCATGCTAATTCGAACCAGTTGTTAAGAGACATAAGGCGTGATAAAGCCGGGTTCGAAATTTAACCGAAAAAGGAGGTTCATGAAAAAAAATTACACCGGCGAATTTAAATCTAAAGTTGCAGTTGACATGATTCGAGAACAGCACACAGTAGCAGAATTATCATCCAGTATGAAGTTCACAGATCCTTACTCACCAGATGGAAAAAAGAAGCATTGGTGAGGATTATCGTTCTGTTTAGATGCTTTGCCCCGTGCTAATGCCTGCGACGGTCCTACGGAGTATAAGTTCCGCGCTATGGCGCGGGGATTTAACGCATTAAGGACAAAAGCATGGGGCAAGGCAGCATACATTTGGCTGTATACTGCCCCATGCTTCCGTCACCAGCCACGGCGCTCGGGTTGCTTCCCAGCAGTTGCCCTATCCTCCGAACTGGCGGTGGGATAATACCACGGGGGCATGAAATAGCAAGAGGAGCTCATCAAAAATAAATTGTCAAAAAAGGGTAACTTTAATATTTTTGGAAAAATATGTAGCTTAAAAAAGGTCAAAATCGGTCTTGACATTGGGTCCACTTCAATTGATATTAAATAAGTTTTTATTATTTTCTTTAACAAAGGGGATAAATCATGGGGATTGATTCTAATGAACTGAGTTTGAAAGACATACAATCAAATCTTTTCAAAGATAAAAAACTTGGTAGACTTCTCAAGTCTATGGTAAACGAAGTCAATAGTTATGCCGCAGATCAGATAAGACATATTAAGAAACTTTCAGAGATTGGTATGGCGTTATCCATTGAAAAAGACATTAATAAGCTTTTTGAAATGATCATTGATCAAGCCAGAAATTTTTGTTTTGCAGAAGCAGGTACGTTATATGTTGTTGACAAGGATAACCAAAGCCTCAAATTCGAAGTCATGCAAAATGAAGCCATGAACACCAGAATGGGCGGATTTAATGGTGAATCAATTCAACTCGCAAATGTTCCCTTATACATTAACGGTAAACCGAATCATTCAAATGTTTCATCCTATGTTGCTCTCACTGGGAATACGGTAAATCTTCCTGATATTTATCATATTGTTGATAATCACACATTTAAAGACTTGGATTTTACTGGTACTATGAATTATGATAGGACAACAGGATATCACACTCAGTCAATGCTTGTGATACCGATGATGAATCATGATAATGATATCATTGGTGTTCTTCAACTGATTAATGCCAGGGATGAAGAAACAAATGAAGTCGTTTCATTTTTAGAAGAATATGTAGATATTGTCTCATCGTTGGCGTCTCAGGCAGCGGTAGCATTAACTAATGCACAGCTTATCCAGGAACTTAAAGATCTTTTTTATGCATTTATTCAGAGTATTGCCACTGCGATTGATGAGAAATCAACTTATACAGGTGGGCATATCAAACGAGTAGTTGATTTGACTATGATGATTGCAGCAAACATAAATGAATCAAAAATAGAACCTTTCAGAGATATTTACCTGGATGACGACCAGTTGGAGGAACTTCATATCGCAGCATGGATGCATGATGTGGGAAAAATAACAACACCTGAATATGTTGTGGATAAATCAACAAAGCTGGAAACTATTTTTGATCGACTGGAACTGCTGGAATCCAGATTTGCCTTAATTGAAGAGAACGTTAAGAACGATTTTCTAAATAAAAAAATCAAGCTGCTGGAAAATGGCCAATACAACGAGTCTGACATTAAAAAACTTGAAGAGGCATGTCATGACAAAATTTTAGCTTTTCAGAAAGATTTTGAATTTATTAAACTTTGCAATAACACCGGGGACTTTATGTCGGAGGATAAAGTCGAACGGATTGAAAAGATCGGCAAAAAAACGTAATTTTCCAATGGCAAAAAAAAACATGTTTTGAGCGAGGATGAAATATATAATCTGTGTATCAGAAAAGGAACACTAACCACAGAAGAACGAAAGATAATTGAAAATCATGCAAACATGACCTTTAAAATCACCAACCAGCTTCCCTTCCCCAAAAAATTATCCCATGTTCCTGAATATGCAGCGGCACACCATGAGAAGCTTGATGGTAGTGGGTATCCAAAAGGTCTTTGTTCCAATAAGTTGCCCTTACAATCCCGTATTATTGCCATCGCTGATATATTCGAAGCCCTAACAGCCAGAGATAGGCCGTATAAGAAGCCTATAACCCTTTCCCAGGCTATTAAAATCCTTGGTTTTATAAAAAAAGACAATCACATCGATGCTGATATCCTGGATATTTTCATAAGTAACAATACCCACTTGCTATATGCAAAAAAAGAAATGAATCCAGAACAGATAGATATAGAAAAATGAGAAAAAATTGTATCCTGTCTAAAATGTAGGGAATGCTAATCATTTAGCTATCACCTGATATTGTCAACCTTTTGGCTGGGAGGTCAAGTCGGCTTTGATCAAACTTGCAAGGGATGGCATTTCAAATTTTTTACTTATTCGGTCAAAAATATATTTAAATGGATTGACCGATAGTTTCTTCGAAGTTTCAACAGTTGTCATCATTGTATCTTTAGCATCAGTTCCCTCTTTAGTTATTGTGTGGAGACTAACATCTTCTCTTCGTTTCTGAGTCCTTGCACCGTTTTCCGATAGATTATTATGCAAAGGCAGCTCAGGATGCTTTAAGACAAGTAGTAACTCCCTTTTTTTTGCCTTAGTTTTCGAAATCCTTTTATTCAATTCGTCGTACTCTGTCTTTGTTGAAAATAATATATCATATTCATCAGAAATAGAACTGGCAAACTCAGGAGAGGGATTCAGTTGAAGATCGCCAATACAAGGGATATTTAGGGCAACCTCTTAGTGATGCTAAAGAATTAAAATTGCAATCCTCAATTATATTAGAAGAAAATTTTGACAACGGAACTATGCCGAAAACATTCTGGATAGACCCTGGAGTATCTGTAAGTCAAAATTCAAATGATGTCATTACTGGTACCGGTAGCCTGGTGATTGACAATCCAGATCATACTAAAAAGCTTACCATTGGTTTGGGTACTCTGCCGAATCAAGTTGTTTTAGAATCTGGCAAGGCCTACCTGCTCGAATTTGACTGGAAAATTATTGAAACAGTTGATGTAGCAGTATGGGTTGATGTTTGGGGACTTGAAAATCGTAATGTTGGGATTGCATTGCCCGGCATAGTCACTGGAGATAGTGGGAAAGTCAAATTTCCTGTAACCTTAGGTGCTGGCAGTAATTTTTCTTTTGCTATCCATCTTTTGGAAGGCGGTGGTAAAGTAGCAGTTGATAATCTGAAAATTACTAAAGGCGGAGTCGGTCCCTGGCGACGCGATTTTGAAAATGGATTGGTTTTAATCAATCCACTCAATTTGACTTATAATTTTACCGCAGAGGAATTGGCCGGTTCCTTTCATCGTACCGGAATCAAGCGTATATTTGGTACCCAGGCACCGGAAGTAAATAATGGACAAACTGTGACCGCGCCTTTATCCCTACAACCGTTTTCAGCAATTATTTTATTGGCAGACCGCATTGGACCTGCCTGCACCTACAGCATATTACCCTCCAGCGAAAATTTTACCTTAAGCGGTGGAACAAGCTCGGTATCAGTGACGGCTGCAAGTTCAAGCTGTGCATGGACAGCATCTGAAAGTCTTTCCTGGGTGAGTCTGTCACCAACCAGTGGGACAGGAAATAGGACGGTCACGGTAACAGCCACGGCCAATACCGGCATTGCCAGAAGCGGATCGGTCACAATAGCAGGGGAAACCTATATCATCACTCAAGATGAATTTAATTCAAGTCAAACTCCCGGGAATAAAGTCACTCTCACATCCCCATCGGGAACAACTGAAGATACAACACCCACTTTCACCTGGAATGAAGACCCTGACTCCACTTGGTATAGATTGTTAATATGGGACTGAGAGCGATCACGATAATCCATGGACAAGTTTTAACGATAAATCAAGGTGCCATATGAAATTGGAAAGCCTCATATTTTAGCCGATAATTGCCTCAGCTTTAAGCAACGTCCTGTT
>JAQICW010000198.1 GCA_027858355.1 Desulfobacula sp. | reverse complement strand
ACTGAATACCCGGAGCTTGCTGCTAAATTTGTTGATGCCATCAGCGGCTTTCTGACCCAAGGCTGGGATGCCAGTATTCCTCAATTTAATCCTGAAGACCCACCCGTTGCCACAAGGGCTGCCTCGGGCCAGGTCTTGAACGCCATTGCAGATAATCTGCCAGCATTAATGGGGGGTTCTGCTGATCTTGCGCCGTCAAACAAAACCTATATAAATAGTGCAAGTGATTTTCAAAAAGACGCCTATGATGGACGGAACATCAGGTTTGGTGTTCGCGAACATGCCATGGGTGCCATCATGTCAGGAATGTATCTTCATTCCGGCATTAGACCCTATGGCGGAACTTTTCTTGTCTTTGCTGACTATATGCGTCCGGCCATCCGTATGGCCACTTTGATGAAACTGCCGCTGATTTATGTATTTACCCATGACAGCGTGGCAGTGGGAGAAGACGGGCCCACCCACCAGCCAGTTGAACATCTGGCATCATTGAGGGCAATTCCAGGGCTTAACGTTGTAAGGCCTGCCGATGCCAATGAAACAGCTCTTGCCTGGAAACAGGCTTTAAAAACTGTTGATTCACCCACGGCATTGATATTAAGCCGCCAAAAACTGCCAACCCTGGATGTATCCCAGCGGGACGGCGAGTTTATTTATGGGGCCTATGCAGTGAAAAAGGAAATTGATCCGGATATGATTCTCATTGGTACTGGTTCTGAAGTTCATATCTGTGTTGAAGCTGCCCGGATGCTTAAAAAGGATCATAAAATAAAAGCGAGCGTGGTATCCATGCCTTCCTGGGAATTGTTTGAAAAAGCCCCGGCACCTTACAGAGAAAGAATTCTGCCGGCCAGTATGAAAAAAAGAATGGCAGTTGAGGCTGGCATTTCCATGGGATGGGAAAAATATACAGGTCCTGAAGGTAAAATTATCGGGATTGATAAATTCGGTGCATCAGCTCCTGGCGGAAGAGTACTCAAAGAATATGGATTTTCCCCGGAAAATATCGTTAAAAATGCCCTTGAATTTCTAAAATAACAGCCTTCGACTTGTATCAAAAAGGAGGACCGGCCCCATGCAGATCAACGTCAAAACAAATGCAAGAACCCAGATGATGGATATTACATCCCAGGTTCAAAGGGCTGTAAAAGAATCCGGAACAAAAAACGGCCTTGTTCATGTCTTTTCCATGCATACCACAGCTGCTGTCACCATTAACGAGAATGCAGATCCTGCTGTTGAAGCAGATATTTTAAACACCATCAACAAGGTGATTCCATGGGATGACCATTTCAAACACATGGAAGGCAATTCTGCTGCACACATAAAAGTCAGCCTGTTCGGCCCTTCAGAAATCATTGCCTTGGAAAACGGCTCCCTTGTACTGGGTACCTGGCAGGGCATCTATTTTTGTGAATTTGACGGACCGAGGAACCGGCGGGTAAACATAAAAATTATCTCAGGTTGATTAGTGCTCGCTAAAAAATAACTTAACAAATGCTAATTAATTTTTGAGCGAGCCCTTAGCGCATACCTGTTGACTTTTAATTCAAATCATCTTTTGGGGGCTTGGTGACAGGGACTCTGAAAACTGGAACCCCTTCTTTGGCAAGAACCTTATCTTCTTCTTTTGTTGTGGTGCCTTTAATATTTCTGTACTCTTCTGCTCCATAATGCATTTTCAAGGCTTGTTTTGTGAAACCAGACCCAACATCTTCAAAATTCTTTTCAACGTATTCAGCCACTTTTTCACTTAACTCAGCCATGGCTTCCTGTCTTGCCTGCAAAGCGTTCTGACTTGTATTATGGGAAGACTTTTTAATGGCAATCAGGTGTTGTTTCTGTACCACGGACGTGGTGTCGCAGACAGGGCATGTTAAAATGCCCTGATCCTGTTGTTTTTTAAGGTCATTTTTGTCTTCAAACCACCCTTCAAAGGTATGGCCATTTAAACATTCAAGATCAAATACTATCATTTTAAATAATTCTGTCTACACCTGTGGCGATGTTAAAACAGCAATCCCCCATTTTTTCATTATTTGTAATAAGAGAAATAAAGAAAACTCCGATATCAACCTGGCATTCTCCTTGTCTTAATCTTTCTATATGCTGGTATCTCAAATCTTCACGCATCTGGTCAATCCTATCTTCATTAGCCAGTGCTTTCTGGTAAAAACCTTCTTTTTTCTGGTGAAGTTCGTCAATAATCAAATCTAAAAACAGGTTGACCTGGTCTGATATGAGAAACAGGTCATTTTTTGCCGTTTCAGTGAATACAAAATTATTAGCATATATTCTTTCAAGTATTTTAGACACATTCTCCATGCCATCGCCCAATCTTTCTATATTATTGGTAATGCGCATCAATTCCGATATTTCCCTGGCTTCGGGTTCGTTCACCTCGCCTTGATAAATGGTGGTCAAATACTTGATAATGATTTTCTGGCAATCATCCAGATGTTCTTCTATGGCATCTCTTTCCCCAAGAATATCATCATCCCTTATCATAAGACAAGTTGATACCTTTTTTATATTCATTTGGACAAATTCCAGGTTCATTATGATTTCACCCTTAACCTTTGCAAGGGCACCTATGGGCGAATCAATAAATCCTGAATCAAATTCAGGCAGTCTGTATCTTTCTTTTGATTTTTCAGGTTTAGGGGATAAGAAAATTGTCAGTTGAACAAGCTTGGGAAGAAAGATCAGGAACACCATAGCATTGATAACATTAAAAAGCGTATGGCCATTGGCAATATACCTTGCAACATTGACATATTCGCTATTTACAGTATGGGTAACGGAGCCGGTACCTAATTTTAAAGTAATGACCTCTACAATATCAATAAACCATGGAAAAAGCAGTAAGATAATACCGACTCCGACGACATTAAAAATAGTATGGGCGTTTGCCGTTCTATGGGCTGCTGAATTGTTTGAGCCCAGGGTGGAGAATTGAGCCGTCACTGTTGTACCGATATTCTCCCCTAGAACAAGGGCAAGGGCAGTTGGAAAAGTCAAAAGGCCTGATGCTGCCAGGGTCATTGTCAAGCCTACTGTAGCTGAAGAAGACTGAACTGCCACAGTCAGCACTGTTCCCATGAATACACAAAGAAGAATACCACCTATGGTCTCTGTAGTGAAAGTTGTAAAAAATTCAATGAACTGGGGATCGGATTTTATGGGTGAAAGACCCATTTTCATGACGGTCATACCATAAAAAAGCAGGCCAAACCCCAGAATAATATCACCGATATACCTGTAACTTCTTTTTGTTGAAAAATATTTCAGACCAACGCCCAGCGTAATTGCAGGAAGAGCAAGCTTTGTCAAGTTAAATGCAATCATCTGGCCCGTAATGGTGGTTCCTATATTTGCACCAATTATCACACCAACTGCCTGCTCAAAAGACATGATGCTGGCACTTACGAATCCGATCAGCATGACGGTTGTAGCAGATGAAGATTGAATGATTGCAGTAACACCGGCACCTGTGGCGCACCCCATAACTCTGCTGGAGGAGATGGCTTCAAGAATCCGCCTGATTTTTTGTCCGGCCGTGGCTTGAAGGCCGTCTGTCATCATTTTCATTCCAAGAATGAATAGGCCAAGACCGCCAAGGGTCTGAAATAGTATGCCCGTTATGTTCACATTTTTCCCTTTTTATAAAAGGTGTTACTATTACTTCTTTAACATAATGCTAATAAAAATCTGACAATTTAAAAAGGTTATATAATAAATCTATAGATTTTTCAATTGCGAAATACGCTCTATCTCCTGGGGAGAATTTACACAGGGAAAGAGTGTATTATTTGTAAAGACAGGATGTTTGATAAGATCAAACTTTGAATGTTTGACCGCAGTCTCCCACATGGGTGTGTGGGGAATCGGCGTATAATAGGCAAGAACCGGCAGTATCCCCGTATCTTTTACAATCCGCATTGAGCGTTCTAGTTCATCAATATTTTGTCCGGGCAATCCGCATAATAAATATGCCCCCACCTGGCTTTTTGTAAATCCGGCAGCTTTTAAATGTTCAACGGCAGTATAAAAATCATTTCCCCCAACTTTTTTATCATGGCTCCGGTTTTTAGAAAAATCAGCGGTTTCAAGGCCCAGCCGGATGTTTTTAAATCCTGCTTTGAACATCAAACGGGCAGCCTGCTCTGTAATGGGTTTTATATGAAGAGCATTGGGCGTATGAAAAAAGACGTCTATTTTTGAAGAGATGATCTTTTCAAATAATGGGAATGCAAATTGTTTGGCATTTATCAGCAGTGCGTCATCGTAAAAGGCAAAATTCTTAACACAATGGCCTTGATGCCAATGCTTGATTTCTTTGAACACATTTTCAGGTGATCTTTGCCTGAGTTCCGGCTCAAGAAATGAGGAAGCACAATATTCGCATGAAAAAGGACACCCCCTTGAGGTTAAAATAGGGGCATAAGCAATTTTGTGTTGAAGATCAAGGGCAGGATAAGGCAATGCATCCAGGTCTCCGGATAAATCACTGTCATCCAGTTCAAATCCTGTAAATTCTTTTATGATTTTTTTTAAATGAGGCTCTGCCGGTCCTTTTATTACCAGATCTGCCAGGGTATTTTGTCTTGCATGTTCAAAGCAGAGGCTTGCATAAATTCCTCCTAGAACAACGGGCACATGGGGGTAGATTTCTTTGACCATTTCCAGGGTCTCCTTGACGCCCGTCGCCCAATAAGTCATCAAAGAGGTGACAAAAATAAGATCTGGTTTTTTTATTTGTTTCAGGTCTGATGAAAACCATTGGGGTTTTATGCCATAGCGGGAAAATTTTTTACCAATGTGTTCAAGGCCACAGGGCAGATCAATCTGAGTTTTTCTAAGCGGCCCCCGGCCATCCCAGAGTACTTTAGCTGCATTGGGTTCCTTAGGGTGGAACCTGTCAAGACAGTCAAGAAAGCTCACCGTTAACCCTTTTTCACGTAGAATGGCGGCAATGGAAAAAAGTCCTAAAGGTTTTGCCCAGAAATCAAAAGCTGCAAAATCATGAATCCAGGGGTTTATGCACAGAATATGGGGAGAATCAGTCTTCAAAATATGTCATGGATGTATTTTTAAGCTCTTTTCTGCTGAATAAAAGCTCATACTCATCTTCTCCCACAGCTTTAGAAATCTTTTTAACGATGGCATAGCACTCATCTTCATCAGAAGCATGAACCATGGTATACAGATTATATTTCCAGCCCGGGGCTGGATTTCTTCTGTAGCAATGGGTGATCTCCTGAAAGGTGGCCATGATATTCCCGGTTTTTTCCACCCGGTCTTCATCCACTTTCCAGGCGACCATGGCATTGGCCTTAAATCCGGATTTCTGATGTTTCAGCGTGGCACCAAACCGCCTGATTATCCCCTGGTCATTAAGATCTTTTAACACCTTTAAAAATTCATCTTCTGTGATGCCAATTTGTTCTGCCATTACAAGGAATGGACGTTTGACAACGGGAATATCCGTTTGCAGCAGGGCAATTATTTTCTTTTCTAAATCTGTCAGCATAGGCGGTTTTGTATTTTCACTCTTTATCATTATTTTTCTCCGAGAACAGGGACATGATATCTTTTTGGGTTGCCCTGCAAATACCTCTCTCTGTAATAAATCCTGTTATCAGCCGTGCCGGTGTCACATCAAAGGCATGATTAGCTGCCGGGCTTTTATCAGGAGGAATCAGCACTTTTTCAATTTTTCCATGGCAAAGGCCCTGCACATACCTGATTTCGTCGGGGTCCCTTTCTTCTATGGGTATATCGGCAATCCCATCTGTAATGTCCCAGTCAAATGTGCTTGACGGCAAAGCAACATAAAAGGGGATATTATTATCTTTTGCGGCAAGGGCTTTTAAATAAGTACCTATTTTGTTTGCCACATCTCCGGCTTTTGTGGTTCTGTCCGTTCCCACAATGACAAGATCCACCAGGCCATGCTGCATGAGATGTCCTCCGGCATTGTCTGTAATGATGGTATGGTTCACCCCGTGTTTTCCCAATTCCCATGCAGTAAGGCGGGAGCCCTGGTTTAAAGGTCTTGTCTCATCCACCCAGACATGGACATTAATATTGTTGTCAAATGCCGTATAAATGGGTGCTGTGGCCGTACCATATTCTATGCAGGCCAACCAGCCTGCATTACAATGGGTAAGGATATTGACGGGGCCTCCATTTTTTTGTTTACTGATTTTTTCAATAAGGGGCATGCCATATTCACCGATTTTCTGACAATTTACAGCTTCTTCCTCTATAATGACCAAAGCTTCATCAAGAGCGGCTTTTATTCTTGTGTTATAATCCTGGGTTTTTAATGCTGCAGAAAGGACCCGGTCAACCCCCCAGAAAAGATTCATGGCCGTGGGTCTGGCATCCCTGAGCCTTTTGCATTCAGACATAAGATAGTCATTGTCGGCGCCTTTGTTATTCCCCTGTACAAGACTGATATAGACACCCAATGCCCCTGTTGCACCAATCAAAGGGGCACCTCTTACAACCATCTCTTTTATGGCGTGAATCGTATCATCCACGGTGTTTAAATCTTTTATGATCAATTTATGGGGGAGAAATCTCTGGTCTATTACTTGAACTGTTTCAGATGCCATATCAAACCAGATCGGCCGCATATCTTTTCCATCCACCTTCATATCAGTTTCTCCCAGGTTTTTTTAAAAATTGTTATACACATAAAACTTGTCGCTCCCATTTGGTTTGGTAATCGTTTACTCAACCTGAAAGTTCTTTATACCAGAAGTTTGTTATTTTATTAATCATTTTCTTCATTATCAGGAGTCCTTTCTCTTTTGGGAACGATTGGGCCGGTAGTGAGAGGTCGGTCTGAAAATTAGTTTGCCTTGCTCCACAATATATATTATTGTAATTTTTAATGCCATATTATTCGGAAGGCACAAATCACTCTTGTTCTTGTTCAATTTTATGAAAAAGATGTCTGAAAATTTTGTGGCTTAATAAAATGGTGAAAGACCGGAAAGAAAAATGCCAAAATTAATATCTGCAAAACAGATTTTCAAAATCAAACTATTGAGAAATATTTTAATTGTTTTTCTGTCAATTGCAACGGCACTTTCCATTTATAATGTATTTTTTATTTACCCCGCGCTTACCGAACTGGTCATTGATAACACTAAAAATGATGCGGTACGTGTGGCAAAGCACCTGGCTACAGCCTTTATGCCGGGAACGAATGAACAAAGGCCATCCTCTTTTAATGCAGACATGCAGGATGAAATCAAAAAAATAGTCAACACCTTTGGACTGAATAAATTAAAGGTTTTCTCAAGTAC
>JAQICW010000153.1 GCA_027858355.1 Desulfobacula sp. | reverse complement strand
CTTTAAAGTCTTGTTTTAGACTTAGCTTAAAATTTCTCACTGACCAATTTTCAAAGATCAAAAAATCCATATTCTTATCTTCTAAAGAACCCGCCTAAGATATATGAATTTCTTTTTTTTGTCAAACACTATTTCATTTATTTTAAATAAATATTTCCCATTATCTTAAGACAAGACCTGTGGGCAGTTTTTCACCAAACTGGACATTTTTTTCTTTTGCCGCCATAATTATTTTTTCATTAATCATTCTGATAAAAGAATCCCTGGCCTTTCTTTTTTGCAGCCATTGTGTAATTCTCTTGATGTCTTCCGGCTCCATATCCCTTGTCCTGTCGCCTGTTTTCCGGGATATCTGTGCAACCATGGTGTCAATAGGATCATTTTTCTGCCATGTTTTTTTCATGACCTGGTTTATCCATTTCATGACCTCTCTTGCCGACACCACCCGGTCAACTGATCCATATAACAATTCCCTGGCACCAAGCCGGGACAGTGTCCAGAACAGATTGTCCTGGTTTTTCCCGGGCTTGAGCATGGGCAGAAGCGCTTTTCCCAGCACTACTTTGTCCTTGACCAGAAGTCTTTCCATATTGCCCAGTGCCATCCATAATTCAACCTGCTCCTGGGGAGAAATTTTATAGCTGGTATTTTTACCCTTTATTAATAAGGGTGACATATCCTGAAAAAGCTGGCGTTGCTGACCAGCCCCCAGACCTGCAGCTATTCTTCTAATAAAAACCCACCATTCAAGCCTGTTCTGGACTATTTTTTCAAACTTCAACCCGCCAAGATAAATCTTCCACAATTTTTTTGCACGCTCCTTGTCAAAGGCATCTCCAAAGCCAGGGCGCATGCAGAACCCTGTAAGGTTGAGCCATCTTGCCTCGTGGGCAGCAGAATAGGTTCTTGTGCCTTCGAGTTCAATCAATTTGTCAGCCATGCTGCGTAAAAAAGATAAAGGCCAGTTTGATTTTTTCTGGGCAATAGATTCTTCAATAAGCTTAGCAATGATTTGAAGTTGATCATCCTTGTCAGATTCATCTGTAAATATCTGATGAATCCTCTGGCATGCACCTGTTATCAGCTGATCATCATATACTTCCGTTTCTTTGCACCCCATACCGGTCTGTTGTTCTCTTAACTGGAACTGCAACTTCCACTTGTGGTCACTCACTCCTGAATGACAATACATGGAAAGTGTGCCCATTTCCGTATATTCCGCCCCAATTGTCACGGGAATAATTTTTCTCTGGCCGCTTTTTCCGAAACGTATAATAGTCTGGACCGGTGCCATTGAAGAAAAAGAATCATCAATGGTAACGACCCTGCCCGCTGTATCCCCGGATCGATAACTTGAATGAAAAATATCAAAGCTGACCCGTTCATTTGCCCTGACTTCATATTTCATTTCAGGAAGATCAATGACAGAGCCTTCATCCAAACCCCTTTCCACAACACACACTGCTTTTGAAGTATCTTTTTCTTTAATGGAAACCCCTATATAATAACTTCGGGGGCTGCCACTGCCCACCCGCACCCCTTGTCCCTGTTTTACGAGACCATAATAGGAGGCACCAATCCCCACGGCCAGTTCAGGGTTTGGGTTCTCAAGAATTTGGGGCTGTTTTGAATCTTTTGACTTAAACCATTTCCCAATGGCTTTTCTTATTCTTTCCTGGACGAGAATGGGTTTAAGCGTTCCCCCATTAAACATAATAAAATCAGGCATGGGATCTTTTAAAAGATTTTTTTGGACATTTAGTCTGTGATGTTCCAGAAACCTAATGATATGCCGGGTAATAGCAGAGTCTTTTTCAAAGACAAGGCCAAAGTCAGTGATCTCTTTGCCCTTGTCAATGCTCAAGCTTTCCATGGATTCAACATAGGGATAAAAATCATCCAGCAATATGGTTTCAACCTCCTGTTTTGTCAGATCTGCGGCAAGGGTACCTGCAATCAAAGACCTGCCTTCGCCTTTGATGGTTATCCTGACTAAAGGTTCTTTGTTCTCCAGTATTTTTTCCTTGGCTTCCCTGCATCGATGGCACAGGGTCTTCCACTTATCTGCGGTTAATTGAGTGCCTGACTTAAACTTTGACTCCACTTTTCTGGCCAGTGCCAGATCAATATTATCTCCGCCAAGGATCAAATGATCTCCCACTGCAATCCGTTCAAACCTGGGAGTGCCTTCTGATTCTTTAAGAACAATTAAACTGAAATCCGTTGTGCCTCCACCAACATCGCACACCAAAATCAGATCATCGGCTTTTACATGATTTTGCCAGTCATCTTCATGATTTATCAGCCAGCTGTAAAATGCTGCCAGAGGTTCTTCAAGAAGAACTATGGAAGAGGCAAACCCTGCTTTTTCAGCGGCCTCCATGGTTAAATCCCTTGCCGCTTCATTAAAGGATGCCGGAACAGTGATCACCACAAATTGATTTTCAAGAAATTTGTCCTCATCCTTTACAAAATGATTCCATGCATTTCTGATGTGCAGCAGATATTCTGATGTGGCCGTGACAGGGGATACTCGTTCAAAACCTTCAGATCCCCAGGGCAGTATTTTGGCTCGTCTGTCAGCCTGATTATTGCACAGCCAGCTTTTTGCAGAAGATACCAGCCGGGACGGTATTTTAGAACCATGATCCCGGGCAAAACTGCCGACAAAAAGATCTTCCCTTTTTTTCCACGGATGTTTCAACACTTGTTCTGAAATATCATATTTACCCGGAATATATAAAAAGGAGGGCAAAACCGGATTCTTTGTAAACTCTCCGTGCCCTGTTAACTGGGGAACATTAAAGACTTTAACCAGATCTTTTTTTTCAACATGTTTTTCCCCCGTTGATTTGTCATCCTTTAAAGCTGCCACATCCACATAGGAAACAGCACAATTTGTTGTCCCCAGATCAATACCAATAACATATTGTTTATCTTGAAAATCCAATATTTCTCCTTCTCAAATCTGTCGACTCCAAAAGCTGAGCTATTTTATTTCAACTTCAGCAGGAATAATGATCCCGGAATCCTGGATGTCGGACAATTTGGGGATTTCTTTGCTCCCTGCTTTCCATCCCCGATGTTTCAAAACACCCTCAAAGGGAGGCTCTCCTGAAACATTGCCCACAAGCTTTATCGCATCAATATCAAAACCTGGTTCAATCCGTACGATTTCACCTTCTTCAGCCTCCAGCACAGGCTTTGCATCAATATATTTTTTTATGGTTTTTTTGCAGTCTTCCTGGATACTTCGTACAGCAGCGCCAATCTGTTCATCATCATACAGGCTTAAATCCTCATCAAAAAAATCTAACAGCCTCCCATCCCGCTGGAGTATGGACAAACTATGCAGAAACAACCGCCTTTTTCGGTCCTGCTCTATTTTGTGATCCACAAAATCTTTTTTGGATTTTCCTTTAGAGGATATTTCACTTTTTTTAACATGAACTTGAGCAAACGTCTTTGAAATTGAACTTTTTAAAATAACCCATAACAGCCACCCGCACAATAATAAAATTGCAGTTATTACCGGCACAACCCATAAATAAAAATTATTGGATATCAGGTCTAAATTATTCACGGCCCAGGATATATTCTTAGCGGCAATTTCATTTCCTGCATCTTTTGAAAGATTTGCAGACATCCAATCAATGCCAAAATAAAGTCCGACATTTATACAGGCACTGAACAACAATACAAACAAGGTAATAATTCCAAACGATTTTTTTGAATATATCTTTAAGACTTCCAAAGTCAAATTCTCCCTTCCAAAATCCATAAACACAAAAAAAACCATGCTGTTCATTACAGCATGGTTTAGATAATAATACAAAAATACTCAATATCAAGCAACTGGTTTTTAAAGACGATTTTTAAAGATTGGGAATCAGGGGGACCCCAACTAAATCTATATCTTTAGTCATCTTTAACTATTATCAGGTGCTTGTTAGCATCAAAAATCTTCTGGGCAATTCCTTTTACTTTCATTATATCTTCCGGTTCTTCAAATGGATTATCTTTACGATATTCTATGATTCTGTCAGCAATTATATCGCCAACGTGTTTCAGTGTCACAAGTTCTTTTTTTGTTGCTGTGTTAATATTTATTTTTCCACTGGCCGCCATCACCGGTAAACAAAAACTTAGGAACAACAAACTTATCAATAATGCAATAGAAATATTGTTGATTTTTTTCATTTTTAACTCCTTTGATTAAATCTGTTAAAAAAGGCCCCCCTGATTCCCAAGATCTTTTTTGGGCTGTGCAAAATTATAAAAACTTAGAAATCTACGCAATCAAATTGAGGTTGTAAAACAAGAATAGAAAACAATATTAGGACTATATTAAAAAAAAGTGGTAATATCAATTAGGGTAAACCCTGATTTTTGCAAAAAAAATTAAAAGAACTGAAAAAAGTTAGCATTTGATCTTTGAATCGAATCTCAGGAATTTTATGGAATTTAGTATAAATTTGTGCTTTACTGGACTTCACTTGAGGTGACCTCCTGAATAAAGTTGTTTCCCGTTTCAAAAACTTAGAATACCCTTTATTCATAAAATTCCTCAAATTTTTTATCTATTAATTTGCCACTTTTTTTAGGCAATTACCAGGGTAGGTTTTTTGGGTATCTGACGTGTTGAAGTGGAAAAAAGGATGATAACCTATGGCGGGATTTGAGTATAAGGCTTTAAGTAGCAAGGGAAGAAAAATATCTGGCATTATTGATGCAGAAAGCACTGCTGCTGCTAAATCCAAATTAAGGCAAAAAAATATTTTCCCTACATCCCTCAATAAAATCGAATCCGATTCTGTTGCTAAAGATCGAAAATCACAACCATTTTTTCCAGGATTCGGTCTATTTTCAAAAGTCAGTTCGTCTGAACTTTCCATGGTTACAAGACAGATGTCCACGCTTTTGTCTGCAGGGTTTCCTCTAGTTAAAGCTATTGCAACCCTGATACCCCAGACCCGGTCAAAAACTATGCAGAAAGTTCTTTCCAGGGTAAAAGATGCCATCGAAGAAGGGAGTAGTTTTGCAAAAGCCCTTGCACTCTATCCAAATATATTTTCACCGATTTTTATCAACATGGTTCATGCAGGAGAGTCTTCCGGAACCCTGGAAATTGTTCTGGAACGACTTGCGGATTTTACTGAGAACAGGGAGGATTCAAAAAAGAAAATCCAGGCTTCCCTTGCCTATCCATTCTTAATGTCCTTTATCGGATTCGGGGTTTTACTTATACTTTTGACATATGTTGTGCCGGGTATAGTGAATATTTTTTCAGACATGAATCAGACACTGCCTTTGCCGACCATTATTCTTATTTCTGTCAGTTCTTTTTTCAAATCCTGGTGGTGGTGTATTGTTTTAACACCTTTTCTTTTTTTACTGTCTATTTTTTCAATACAAAAATATGAAAAGGGCGCCTATTTGCTTGACAGCATGCTAATATCCCTGCCGATTATCGGAACCCTTTTGAAAAAACTCATTGCAGCACGTTTTACACGGACGTTAGGGTCTTTGTTGGATAATGGAGTTCCCATGCTGACAGCCCTGAACATCACCAAAAGCATTGCAGGAAACATGGTGATATATGAACTCATATCAAAAGCCTGTGACAGGGTTGAACAAGGGGGAGAACTTGGTGAAGTTTTTTCCCAAAGCAAAAATTTTCCATACCTTGCATCGCAAATGATTAAAATTGGAGAAACCAGTGGTGAGATGGGAAAAATGCTGGAAAAAACAGCACATCTTTTTGAAAAAGATGTGCAAACTGCCGTCTCTGCAGCCACATCATTGATTGAACCGTTGATCATTCTTGTTATGGGCGTTTTGGTAGGTTGTATCATCCTTGCGATATGTCTGCCGATATTTGAAATAAACCAGCTCATTCAATAATTCTTAAAACCCATAATTGAATGATAATTCATAGCTTTTTTTTTCAGGATCAAGCTTTGAAGTAATGGAAAATTCCTTGTTCAGGACATTAAAAACTTGTGCCCGATTATATTTGTGTGCAGAGGAGATGGAGCCATAAATATTGCCGGTATAAAATCCTGTTTCCACAAACCCTATTACAGCTGCCAAAGCCTCATTGTCCTTATCATAAGCCTTATAAGTTGCAATCATCAGGCCGGCATTCAATAAAAAGGTAATCAAGGCATCATGATATCTTCCGCAGTAAAGGAACCCACCACCCGGAATAATGCCAAATAGTCCTGCAAGCTCAGGATTCTTTTTAGGTACAAGCTCTGCTTCAAGAATCAAACTAAGATATTGATCTGTATTGTACTTATGTGCACCCAACCCGGATATTTCTGACAAATTGTCTCTGGCAAGGGCAAGGGAAGCTGATCTTCCATTCCTGGCATCTTCCATATGTATTTGTGCAAGGTTAAAATGGATTCTGTCTTTTGTTTCCCTGTCTTTGACCAGTTTGAGATAATTTTGCAGGACAATTTGAGCATATCCTGTATTCCCCATGTTCATGAATGCTTTGCTCTGGAAAAAACTGGATTCTTTTGTAATATCATTTTCTTTGTCATTTATGATTATCTCATTAAAAATCCTGGCTGCATCATGAAATTTTTTTAAGTTAAATATACAAACCCCGATCTTAATTCGGGCCTGATCATTTTGTGGGTTGCCAGGGAAAAAATGATTGAATCTTTTAAACTCAACCATGGCAGTCTCATAGTCTTTTTCGTTAAAGAGCTTTTCCGCATAGCCATACTGCATATCTGAAGTGAGAACCAGTTGTTTTTCCGATGCAGAACCATTGTATGGAAGGATCACCAGGAGGTCTAATACGATAAAAAATATCAGAACATATGACTGTCGGAATTTCATTCTTTTTTTTCTTTTTTAAACCACCAGAAATCATTAGCATCCAAAGGATCAGCTACGAATTTCAGGCCGTTGATAATAATTGTCTTTGACAGATCAACTTCATTCCTGCCGCAGCGGACAAGCCGGTCGCAGGACATCATCCATCCAAGAACCGGCCCATGCTTTTCAATGGCCTGAGATGCATAGACCGAGCAGGAAGGATACATGGGGCACCTATGACCGTCTACTGCAGATATGTGATCCTGGTAGAATTTGATGAATACATTCTCAGCTCTGGCAGACGGGATTGCAAAAAAGAAGAACTGTAATAAAAAGATTGCAAAAAAGAACTTCTTTTTCCCGATTTTATTATTCCTGATTTTATTATTCCTGGGTAACACGAAGTACCTCTTCAATGGATGTAATCCCCTTCATTACCTTTGACATGCCATCCTGACGAAGTGTTATCATGCCGAATTTTAAAGCAGCATTTTTAATCTGGTTGGAATCAGATGTTTCCAGTATAAGGCTTTTTAACACGTCATTCATAATCATTACTTCAAAAATAGCTTCCCTGCCAAGATACCCTGTATTAAAACACTTTGAACAACCTTGGGGTTTATATACATATTCCCCGATATATTCCTGGCCGGCTCCATTCAGAGTTTTGATATGGGACGGCTCAAGTTGGCATTCCTGTTTACACTCGTTACAAAGCAATCGCACCAGACGTTGGGCAATCACCGCATTCAAAGATGATGCTATGAGATAATGTTCCACACCCAGATCCACAAGCCTTGTGATGGCACCTGCAGAATCATTGGTATGCAGTGTTGAAAAAACAAGGTGACCGGTAAGGGCGGATTGAATGGCAATTTCTGCTGTTTCTACATCTCTTATTTCTCCGATCAGCACGATATCCGGGTCCTGCCTGACGATGGAGCGTAATCCCTTTGCAAAAGTAACTCCGGTTTTTGCATTCACCTGGATCTGACCGATCCCTTTAAGGTTATATTCTACAGGATCCTCTATGGTAATGATATTTTTATCAGGAGAGTTAATTTCTGAAAGTGCGGAATAAAGGGTTGTTGTTTTTCCACTTCCTGTAGGGCCTGTTACAAGGACGAGGCCGTTATTCTGCCGGATAATTTTATTTAACAGCCTAACATTTTCATGGGAAAGCCCAAACCTTGAAAACTCAAGAAAATATCCAGACTTGTTCAGAAGCCTCATGACCAGACGTTCGCCATAGGATGTGGGGACAGTTGAAATACGGATATCTATTTCCTGATTTCCGATTCTTACCTGTGCCCTTCCATCCTGGGGAACTCTTTTCTCAGCAATATCCATTTTTGCCATGACTTTAATCCTCGATATCAGGGAAGCCTGGATACCCTTGGGCGGATTGAGCATTTCATAAAGAATGCCATCTATCCTGTATCTGACCTTTAAAGCATCCTGAAACGGTTCAATGTGAATATCACTGGCCATTGCTTTGACAGCCTGGGAAATCATATGATTCACAAGTCTGATGACCGGGGCATCACTTGTGTCGTCCAACAGGTCTGCGGTCTGCTCGAAATCATCAATGATTGTGAATCCATTATCTTCCATGCCATCAACAAGCTGTTGAGCACTTTCTCCTGCTCGATCATAGAGTGCATTGACTGCTGACAGAATCTGGTTTCTGGGTGCCAATACCAGGGAATAAACATCAAGATTAAGAAGCGCTGTAATATCATCAACTAAACCAAGATCAGAGGGGTCGTTAATGGCAATGATCGAGTCTTCTTTTTCCTTGCACAAAGGAGCAATACTGAATTTTTTTAAAAATTGTCTTGAAATTGTTGCTGTCCAGTCATCTCTGACATTTTCCATGGCAAGCACTGCATTAAAGGGGATTGAGTAAATAAGACTTAGGGTTTCAAGGACTTCATTCTCCAATACCAGTTTTGTTTCAATGACAGCCTCAACCAGTCTGGACGGGTTTTTGGCATAGGCGCTTCTGAGTCTCTCGCAGTTTTCCTTTGAAAGAGATGTCTTTTGGGCAATTATATTTAAAAATTCATCAATCATTGTGTCTTAGTTGATTTTTCATTCTTTTGTTAATCGTCATTATCCTTAAATTGATTCAACTTGTCATATAAAGTAATTTCCCCTCTTTTTATGGACTTTATATTCTTGTTTTTTTCATTATAAATTTTTTCTGCCTCCAAAGGATTTTTAACAACCCTTGGTGTTATAAAAACATAAAGAGTGGTCTTTTCTTTTCCTTCAGATACTGATTTAAATGCCCAGCCCAGCCCTGGAATATCTCCAAGGCATGGGGCTTGAGATTCTGTCTTTGTCAAATTTTCGTCAATAAGGCCACCGATCACGACACTATTGGAATCCTCCACAATTATCGTTGTTTCAATCTTACGTTTAAAAGTGGTAGGTCTGTCAGGACTTGATTGATTTGCAGAATCAAGCACTGTCAGTTCCTGATAAACATTCAACCTTACCAGTCTGTCTTTGCTGATCTGGGGAGTGATTTTAAGAGTAATCCCTACATCTTTGTATTCATATGAACTATAGGGTTCAGTGGAAGATTCAGCAGCTGATCTTGTCTGATAAGGAACATTCTTACCAACTGTAATTGAGGCTTCCTCATTTTCCATCGTCAGAAGCTGGGGCGTGGAAATGATATTAACATCTTTATCGCTCTGGTATGCCTGAACAACTGCCTGGATATCGGGAAATGTCACACCACCAATACAAAAACTGTCACCCAGAACCCCCAGGGAGAATCCCTGGGGGAGATTTCCAGAGGAAGCTCCTGAAAGATTTGTATATCCGCTGTCGCCGGTACCACCGAATCCGCCAAAACCAACTTTAGTGTCATTATCAGAACCCTGGAAAGTTTTCCATTCAGTTCCTATGTTCAGACCGCGTGTTACATTTACCTCCATGATCAGGCATTCGATATAAACCATTGCCCTTGGTATATCCAGTTTACTGATGACTTCTTCCAGTACCGGGTAATCTTCCTTATCCGCCATAATTATAAGACTATTGGTTGCTTTATCTGCCATAATTTTTACTTTGCTAGATAAAATAGGTGTTTTTTTCTGACCCGGTTCTACCTTTTGGGTGTCCTTGGTAGGTATCTCCATCAACACGTTAACAAGATCTTCAGCAGATGCATGCTCAAGATAATACACACGGATCTTTTCCTCACCCTTGGGAACTTCCTGATCCAGTAACTCTATCAATTGCTTAATCTGTTCGGTTTCTAGCTTGCTTGCCAGGCAAATGATCACATTTGTTCTTTCATCCGCAACAAACTTCACAACCATACCTGTATCCTGCTTTCCTTTTACCCGGACAGTGAAGATTGAAGAAAGGCTTTGAACCATTTTGTTTGCATCTGCAAATTTGATAGGAATCACTGATATTTTTTTTCCAATATTCTGTACATCAATTAGTTTTATAATTTTTAAAAGCCTGTCAATGCTTGAAAGTGTTGCAGTGATGATCAACATGTTGGTATCGTGGTATGACAGGATAACACTTCCCCTGGGGACTAGAGGTTTAAATAAATTCTTCAGTTCATCTGCGCTTGCATATTCAAGGGGAACTATCCTTGTTACAATTGTATCATCAAGGGTGCCGGGCTTTCCAGGCTCAGTCGCTATTTTTGTATCAATATTATCCGTCTTTGCACTAGGAGTGGGAATGATTTTTATAATCTTACCGGACTCAACCGTTGAGAATCCATTGATTTCAAGCACTGACTCAAAGACTTTATAGGCATTTTTTGCAGATATTTTTGTCGGGGATATAATTGTCACATTCCCCTTAACCCTGCTGTCTACAACAAAATTTTTACC
>JAQICW010000094.1 GCA_027858355.1 Desulfobacula sp. | reverse complement strand
ATTTTGATCTTTTCAAGGAAAAAATTATCACCATTCTTGAAGAAAAAAACTTTTACCTGGAACACTATTTTAAAACCGACCCAGTCGATCCTGAAGTGGTTATCGCTCAGTTCCAGCAGATCAGGGATCGTCTGCTTCCCTATATTGCAGATGTCTCAGTGATTTTGTCTGAGGGGATGAATAACAATAAAACAATTTTATTTGAAGGAGCTCAGGGCACCCATCTTGACATTGAACATGGGACCTATCCCTTTGTGACCTCTTCTTCTGTTGTGGCCGGTAATGCTGCCAATGGATCCGGGGTCGGCCCTGGTAATCTCAGTGAAATCATAGGAATTGTAAAAGCCTATACAACAAGGGTCGGCAGCGGGCCTTTCCCAACTGAATTATTTGATGACATGGGAGACAAGCTCCAGAAAACCGGCTCGGAATTCGGTGCTACAACCGGCAGAAAAAGGCGCTGCGGCTGGCTGGACATGGTTGTTCTCAGGAATGCAGTAAGATTGAACAGCCTTACCGGCCTTGCCATTACCAAACTTGATGTTCTTGATGATCTTGATGAGATTAAAATTTGTACGGGATATGAACACAATGGGACCATAATTCCTGCTTTTCCGGCTGAAATCAAAATTTTACAGGAGTGCATCCCTGTATATGAAAGTCACCCAGGCTGGAAACAGGATATTTCCGGCATTACTGACTTTAATGACCTGCCGGATAAGGCAAAAAACTATCTTGCCAGGATTGAAGAGCTTTCCAATGTGAAAATTAAAATTGTCTCTGTTGGACCGGAAAGGGAAGCTACCATCATAAAGGAAAATATTTTCAATTAGACATTTTGTTTTTTTTTGTGTATAACCTTTTTTGCTGTCGGGATGTGGCTCAGTCTGGTAGAGCACAGCGTTCGGGACGCTGGGGTCGGAAGTTCGAATCTTCTCATCCCGACCAGCTAAAATCACCGACCAAGTAAAATCAAGGCCGGCTAAAATCAAAAAATTCGATATCAACTTTTTCATTCAAAATTCCCTGGTCAACGAGCGAATCAAAAAACAAGGCCATTGCTTTTATTTTTTTATCATCAAGGTCACAATACAGCAGATCAAAATATTCTTTTACCATGGATCTCTCAAGGCCTAATTTATTTTTTCCGGCTTCTATCACCTTATCAATATTGCGATACCCCAGGTCTTTTGATGCCAATAGCAATTTATGGATGTCTCTTACCAGGGACGGGTGTTTAGCGGCAAAAGAGCGCCTCACCACCCAGACGGCAAATACAAAGGGAAGCTTTGTCATCTCATACCAAAGCTGGCCCAGGTCTATACAATATTCAAAAACTTGACCCCAGGGGTGTACAAGTGCTGCATCACCTATAACCAGGGCAGCATCAGCAGAATTGGAAATCTGCTGATAATTGTTTGTGGGCCCGACTTCAAATATGGGAGAAACCTTTTTCCTGCGGAATATCATTTTCAGAAAAGCTGCTGCCGAGGCTGACTCCTGGGAGAACATCACCTTTTTACCATCAAGGTCATCAATGATGTAATTGCTGGCCAGGATAACACTCATAACCCTGCCGTTACAGGAAATTGAAAGATCGGGAAGCAATAAAAATTCCTGGTGATTCATGGCATAAAATGCCGCAGACACAGGGCTTATTTTTATCTGTCCGGTTTTTATTTTTTGATTTAAAACAGCAGGCACATCTGACACCATTTTCAGCCAGGGAGGCAAAAGGCCGTGATCAAGGCCAAAGTAGACAGGAGCATCATTAATATAAGAGATTTTCCCTATATTTACTTTTTTTTCATTCATTGGAAATAATTCTGTGTAAAAGATTTTTTTTATTCAATCCATCAAGGGGTCGATACAAAAATTGAGCTTTTTTCCCCTTTGAAAGTGTACCAGTCACATGTTCAACACCCAGGGCTCTTGCACCATTTATGGTTCCCATGGCAACAATTGTTTGAGGATCAAGCCCGGGGTAATGTTTTTGTACAAAAGCCATTTCATCTATAATATTTAATGAGGCGCAACTTGCAAGGCTGTCTGTGCCCAGTGCAGGTTGTATGCCCTTTTGGATCATGGTTTCAATATCAGGCAGTCGTTTATGTAAATTCCAATTGCTCCTGGGACAGACGCAGACCCTTGTCTTTGACCCGGCAAGCAGGTCCATATCCTTTTCATTCACGTTTAACAGATGAACTGCAATGGTTGAAGAATCCAGCAACCCCAGGTCATAGACATAGGAGACAGGTGTTTTTGATCCAATATCCCAGGATGAAAAGTCAATCCCCCGGGCCGTAAGAAAAACGGCCCAGGCTCCTTTTTTATCGCGGATAAACTCTGATTCATCATCTGATTCTGCCACATGGATGGAAAAAGGCAGTTCTTTTAATGTGGCAGTTTTTTTTAATGCTGCAAGCAATTGCGGGGAAGATGTGTGAGGGGCATGGCCTGCAACGGAAAAAGAAACAGATTCATTTTTCCGGGCAAAAACAGCAGGGATGTCTGATCCCAGAAACTCATGAAAACAAACACCTTTTAAACCAGAATCTTCCATAAGGGGCCCTGTAATTCCCAGGGTTGAGATATCCCCCACATAAAGGGTGCCAGATTGTAATAAATCCTCAACAGAATTCCGGGCTTCTTTAATGAGTTTTTCTTTGCCCATAGCATCTCTTTTTTCCAAAAGCATTTTAACCCAGGGTTTAAATCCCCTGTCAAAGGTCAAACTGTCTTTTAAGGCAGACAACTCCAGGTGCAGATGTGCATTCACAAATGGGGGCATTAATACGCCCGGGCCATGATCAATACTCTTTTCTTTTGGCCGGCCTTTATGAACACCGCAAATAAACCCGTTTTCAATTTCAAGATATCCATTCTCAATAAGGGTGAAGGCATCCTTCATTATCCAGCCGGCCCGATGGAATTCTCTTTTATTGCAGTCTTTAATACAGACAGGATTTTGGTAATTCACAGTCATAGCAGATTATAATAGCAGTCCCTCTGACAAGGTTCAAAGCCTGCCTTTGTAATCAATCGTGTCAGTTCTTCTTTGGAAAGCATAAAGTCAACGCCTGCAGAAGCAACAACATTTTCTTCAATCATGGTGGAGCCCATGTCATTTGCACCGGAAAAAAGTGCTGTCTGGGCAATTTTATCTCCCTGGGTCACCCAGGATGCCTGGATATTATTAATATTATCAAGAAACAACCTGCTCATTGCCAGAACCTTCAGGTATTCCACGGCCGTCTTCTTTTTAACCAAAATTTTGGTATTATCCGGCTGAAAGGTCCAGGGGATAAAGGCTGTAAAGCCATGGGTTTCATCCTGGAGGTTTCGTATTTTATCCATGTGCTCAAAAATATGGAAATCCTTTTCAACATGCCCGAACATCATGGTGGCACTGGACCGCATTCCCTGCGCATGGGCCTGTCGCATCACTTCAAGCCATTCTTCTGACGAGCACTTATTGGGAGACACCTTTTGCCTGATATCATCACACAAAATCTCTGCACCTCCACCCGGAATAGAAGAAAGACCCGCCTTTTTTAAAATCAACCGGGTCTGGGCAATGGACAGAGAAGATTTTTTGGCAATAAAATCAATTTCAGGTGGGGAAAAGCCGTGAATATGAATATCAAAATTTTCTTTGATATAGGTTAACAAATCAACATAATAATCAATTTCAAGGTCCGGGTGCATGCCCCCCTGCAAAAGAATCTGGGTCCCGCCAAGGTCGACGGTTTCCTGAATTTTATCCGACAAATCCTTTTTTGAAATAATATACCCACAGCCCTTGTTGGGAGTTACAAAGAATGCACAAAACCTGCAGCCTGAGGCGCAGATATTGGTATAATTAATATTTCTATCCACAACATATGTGACTATATTATCCGGGTGATAATAAAAGCGTTTCTGGTTTGCAAGACTTGCCAGGGTCAAAAAATCGGCCTGTCTGAACAGCTTCAAGCCTTCATTGATATCTATTCTTTCATTGGCAGATATTTTTTTAATGATTTTATTCAGATTATTCATTTTATTTTTTTTAACTACTGTTTTAGGGGTTGAGGGTTATAAAAAGAATCCCGTTCAACCGGTTCAAACCCGGCTTTTGTTATCATGTCCTCCATCTGCTCCTTTGTCAGTCCGACTGCTGATTTTGCACCGGCCATATGGGTGACCCTTTCTTCTATGATGGTCCCATCCAGATCATCAGCCCCAAAACTTAAGGCCACCTGGGCAAGTTTCTCCCCGATCATCACCCAATAGGCTTTGATATGATCAAAATTATCCAGCATAAGACGTGCTGCTGCCACATTTTTCAAATCATCCACGGCAGTTGTGGGAGGGATATGGACAAGTTTTGTGTTTTCAGAATGAAATGCCAGAGGAATAAAAGCGGAAAACCCATGAGTTTCATCTTGTAAATCTCTTAAGGTAATAAGGTGATCCACTCTTTCTTCAATGGTTTCAATATGGCCATACAGCATGGTGGCATTGGTTTTGATCCCGGCCCTATGAACAGCCTTTATAATCTCAAGCCAGCGTTTGTGGTTGATTTTTCTGGGAAACAATTCTTTATGGATTCTTGAATTTAATATTTCAGCCCCGCCACCGGGCATCATTTCAAGCCCGGCCTGTTTGAGCTGTTGAATGGTCTGTTCAATTGAAAGGTCTGCAAGCTTGGAAAGATAATCAATTTCCACACTGGTAAAGGCTTTGATCGTGGCTTTGGGTCTGATCTTTTTCACGGTCTTTAAAAGATCAATAAAATAATCAAATGTTAAGGCCTCATTTAATCCCCCCACAATATGCAATTCATTTACAGGCTCATCAATGCGTTCTAAAAGCCTTTTTTCTATTTCCTCAATGGACCAGGTATAGGCTCCTTTTTCTTTGCGGTCCCTGGCATAGGCACAGAACCCGCACCTGTTTTTGCATACATTGGTATAATTTAAATGCTGATTATAAATATAAAAGGCTTTGTTGCCATGCAAAGACCGTCTGACATGATTGGCAACCTGGCCCAGACCAATCAAATCATGGGTTTCATAAATATAAATCCCGTCTTCCTTGGAAAGACGGGAATTGTCTAAGACTTTTGAATAAATTCCTTCAAGTCTTTTATCAATAAAAGATATATCCATTGGTGTCTCTTTGTTTTATCTCCCAATCCATTATTCATCCCCCTGGTTTATTTCTGAAATCATATCTGCAATATTTGAAGCCATTTGGGCCACTTTTTCCTCCTGCTCAGGATTGGTTGGAGGAGCTGGATTCACGTCTGTATCCAAATCTTTAAACAAAGCGTCCTCGTCCTGTTCTTCACCCTCTTTTCCCGGAGTTGAAATTTCCAGACACTCACCCTGCCTGTTAACCATAACAGATAAGGGAACCTTGATTTCAAAATCAAATTTATAAGCAATGGTATCATTACAAACCACAAGATCACCATTTTCACATTCTATTTTTTCCTGGAGTGTGAAATTGTGCTTTTCCATCAGCATTTTTCCAATGGCTTCCCAATCCAGTGCTGCGCTTATTGTATCAATAAACTTTTTTTCTTTTTCCTTAATGCTCTCAGAATTTATAAATTTCATGAAACACCTCTTTGTTTAAAGAACAAATTCAATTCCTCAGCTGCCCTTAAATATGCGTCAGCTGCCGGACTTTTTATATCATGCAGTACAACAGGGATCTTTAATTCCTTAGAATTTTTAACGGCTACATCATGGGGAATAAATGTATAGAAAACCATTTTTTTTACATCAGACAATTTCTGATTTTCCATAAACGTGTCGATCTGTTTTTTTGTTTCACTCCGGTTAAACAAAAGACCGGCTATTTTCAAAGGAACATCATGGGTCGTCCGGATATGTTTTACCATTCGCAGCAGGCTATGAAAATCTTCAATGGCATTGTGATGAATAGACATGCAGACCAAAAGCCAGTCAGCAGCCGTCATTGCTGTAACACTTAAAAAACTATAGGAAGATGGTGAATCAATAACGATATAGTCATAATCGTCTTCAACATCCTTTAAAAAAAAGCGCAGGATCTTTTCATTTCCAGGATTTTTTGCCAGCTTTAAGGCGACCTGGAACAAATTAAATTCTGCAGGCATTATATCCAGGCCGTTGATCCGGGTGTTTACAATGGCATCAACAACCTTGGCCCGGCCAGACAAGACCGATGTGATATCACACTTATAATCCAAATCCTTGGTGCCGCACCATTGGGTGGAACATGCCTGGGGATCACAGTCTATTAGCAGGGTCTTTTTTCCAAACAGCGCTAATGATGTGGCAAGATTAACGGCTGTAATGCTTTTCCCAGTTCCACCCTTCTGACCGGCGATTGTAATTATATTACTCATGACCACATACCTTTAGCACAATTATTTAAAAATTCAATCCTCTAATTTACTCAACTTTGAGTTGAAATAATACAGTGAATATATCATAATGCAAAATAATATCAAACTATAAACATAATAACCACAATAAGCGAAGCCTGACCCCGTTAAAAGATGGATGAATTAACTCAAAATTATATTGATTATCTTATTATTGAAAAAGGCCTGTCCGATAACAGCCTTTTTTCTTATTCATCAGATCTTGCACAATATATCACCTTTCTTGAAAAAAATCAGATTCATGATTTAAATGATGTGGATACCACTGTCATTCTGGCCTGGTTGATAGATCTTGCTAAAAAAGGACTTTCAGCCAAATCAAGGGCCCGGCATATCATTACCATCCGCGGTTTATATAAATTTTTAATTGCTGAAAAAAAAGTGATAAAAAGTCCTGTCAAAGATATTGATATCCCTAAAACAGGTCTTACCCTTCCAAAAATCATGTCCATCCAAGAAGTTGCAACGCTTCTTGATGCCCCTGATATAAGAAAGCCCAAGGGAATGCGGAATTCAGCAATGATGGAAATCATGTATGGCGCGGGCTTGAGAGTTTCTGAACTTATTGCTTTGCGCCTCCAGGATATTAACCTTGATGCAAACTTTGTAAGGGTCATGGGAAAAGGTTCCAAAGAACGCATTGTACCCATTGGTTCAAAGGCAAGAACCATTACACAAAAGTGGATCAAAGAGGGCCGGTCTTCCCATTTAAAAAAAAATTCAACCCCGTATCTCTTTGTTGCAAGGGCTGGAAAACCCATGACCCGTCAGTCTTTCTGGAAAATCATAAAAAAATACGCCCTCCTGGCCAACATATCAAAGAATATCACCCCCCATACATTAAGACATTCCTTTGCCACTCATCTGCTTGAAGGCGGCGCAGATCTGCGGTCAGTTCAAACCATGCTCGGGCATTCAGACATATCTACAACACAGATTTATACCCATATTTCAAGGGAATACCTGATCAAAATGCATCAAAAATACCACCCGCGGAACTGAAGAAAAGGGGCCTTGTCCCCGGAATTGAAAAATAGGTGTTTTTAACTATTGAATTCTTTATTCACATTTGTTAGTAGAGATGAATTACTATTCCACGAGAAGAAAATCCATTATGTGACAGGTATGAAAAAAGGAGAAAAAAATGAAAAAAATGAAAAAAATATTGCCCCTTTTAATTTTATTTATTTTTGT
>JAQICW010000047.1 GCA_027858355.1 Desulfobacula sp. | reverse complement strand
GATCTGGATGATCTTGACAACCGCCTGAAAACAGTACTCAAAGACTTAAAAGGAGGGAATCTGTTTGTATTCCACCCGGCTTTCGGGTATTTTACCGATGCTTACGGTTTAAAACAGATTGCGGTTGAGGCCATGGGAAAGGCACCCAAAGGCAAAGCTCTTTCCGAGATTATCAAACTTGCAAAAAAAGAAAAAACACGGGTAATTTTTGTCCAGCCCCAGTTTGACCGGAATGCCGCCCAAAAAATTGCATCTGCCATAAACGGTGCTGTGGTATCTATCGATCCCCTTGCCTATGATTACCTGGCCAACATGGAAAATATTGCACAATCCATTGCCGGGGCATTGAAACAATAAAGGGTCCTGTCGGTTATCCGTAAACTGGTATTGATAAAATGAAATATCCTTACAATGATTTAAAAACCATCTCTTTCCCCATTGATACCGGTTGCGGGTGTCACAACCATGAAGAGCAGGGCAAGACCGTATCCAGTGTCGGCAGGAACATACAGATCCTGTTTCTGATATCTGCCCTGCTCATGGTGGCATTCCATCCAAGATCGGAACAATTTATCACTTTTTCCATCATATTCAGTTCTATTATCCTTGAAGCCTTCCCGTTCATGCTGTTGGGAACTCTTTTGGGCGGATTCATAGAAATTTTCCTGTCCAGGGAACGTCTGATCAATATCCTGCCAAAGAAAAAACATGATGCTATTATTTTCGCAGCATTGTTGGGGATAATCTTCCCTGTGTGCGAATGCGCCATTGTGCCGGTTGTCAGAAAATTCTTAAATAAAGGTATGCCACTTGGATCAGCTGTTGCCTTCCTCCTGGCCGGCCCCATTGTCAACCCCCTGGTATTTGCATCTACCTATGTCGCCTATTCTTTTAATTTTAAAATTGCTGTTTTAAGATCCCTTGTAGGATTTTTCATTGCAGTGATCGTTGGGCTCATTATTGATTCATGTCTGTCAAAGACCCAAACCCTGATAGAAACAACACCTGTCCACACATGCAGTCTATGCCACGATAATGGAGATATAAAAAACCGGTCATTGAGAAGGAAAGTTTTTGCCGCTTTCCAGCACGGGGCAGCAGATTTTTATGATATCGGCCGGTTTCTCATCATGGGTGCCTTTATCGCCGCTGCCCTGCAGACTCTTGTCCCCCGGCAGGTATTCACTTCTGTCATGGCAGGGCCTGTGACTGCCATTTTGTCCATGATGGTGCTTGCTGTGATACTCAACCTGTGCAGTGAAGCAGATGCATTTATTGCATCCTCTTTTCAGTCTGCCGGAGTGCCGCTTTCCGCTCAGCTTGCCTTTATGGTGCTGGGCCCCATGCTGGATGTCAAGCTTATCATGATGTATTTAAGTGTGTTCACCAGAAAAATGATCATCACGCTTTCAAGCATGGTCATCCTTTCTGTATTTCTTGCAATGCTTTTCCTGGAGGTTTCAGGATGGCTGTAAATCAACAAAAAAATAAGGTTTCATTTGTCAGCATGCCGCTTGCTGTCATGGGTGTGTGGATCATCACTTTTGGATTTTTGCTATATGATGACCAATATTATCTGTTTTTAAAACCACAATTCGGCATTTTGATTTATATCAGCCTTTTTATCTGCAGTCTTTTTGCCGTGAGTTTCTTGTTTTCCGAAACAAAATATCATGTACAAGACTCAATGGTAAAGGGAATGATTACCCTGCTTCCCATAGTGTTTATTTTTTCTGTAGGAGACAACAGCCTTGGCGGTTATGCACTGTCCAAACGGACAATGGTTGCGCCCCAAAAAACCAGCCGGGGGACCGCACCTGAAGCCATAAAAGAAAAGGTCTCTGAAACGGGTGATATGTCCATTTACAGACTGACACAGGAATGGGATAAGTATAAAGGCAGCAAAGTGAGCATCGAGGGCCTGTTCTATGAACCAGCAGGGAAGAATAAAGACATGGCTATTGTGTTCAGGTATCTTGTAACTTGCTGCGCAGCCGATGCCCGGCCCATAGGCCTGGTTATTAAAAAAGACAATATTCAGC
>JAQICW010000224.1 GCA_027858355.1 Desulfobacula sp. | reverse complement strand
CCGGTTAATACATAATTGATCGTCTTCATAAGTGTTTTTCTCCGTAAAGGTTTATACTCTTTCAATCGCATCCCGCGGGCAGATCTGTAAACAGACACCACACTCTGCACAAAGCACTTCGTTAATTTCAGTCTTTCCATTTTCTTTATCCTGATACATGGCAGGACACTCAAATCGAGTGTGACAGAATCCGCATTCATCACATTCATCAGTTATCTTTACCTTGATCTTTTCAGGAATAGCCTCATCTTTAAACCCGATCACACAGGGATGGCGTGAAATTATCACGGCAATACCACCGTCAGGATCATTCACATATTCTGCTGCATCCTTTACAGTCTGGATCATGTTTTTCGTATCAAAGGGATCAAGCACTTTGATATAATTAATGCCGCATCCTTTGACAATGGTCTCAAGAGCTATGGCATTGCCTTTTGATCCATCAACCCGATCGCCCTGGGTAATGGCTGGCTGCATGCCCGTCATGGCCGTGATATGATTGTCTAAGAGGACCAGAATAAACCTGGAATTATTGTATACCGCATTGATCAAACCTGTTGTGCCGGAATGGAAAAAAGTGGAGTCTCCCATGGTGGCCACAATGGGTTTTTTTACACCATCCTGGATATAGGCGTTCCAGAATCCTGAGGCCATGGTAATCCCGGCTCCCATGTCAAGAACCGTGTCCACAACCCCCAGGTTGCTGCCAAGGGTATAGCACCCGATGTCAGATGGGAAGATGGCCTTTGGCAGGGCTTTTCTAATGGAATAAAAAGAGGCCCTGTGGGGACACCCGGAACACAGAGTCGGTTTTCTTATGGGAAGCTCAAGTCCTCCCACAAGATTGAAGGCTTCAAGGCCGCAGTCAAAGTCTGACAAGGCAGGAAGTCCGCAGTCTAAAAGGGTTTTGTTCAGTATGCCTTCGATTTTTTCAGGCACAAGCTCTCCTTCCATGGGTACATGGCCGGACAATCTCCCTAAGGTCTTTCGTTTGTCCCTTAACATATATTCAATCACAGTATCCGTTTCTTCGATCACCAATACCTTGTCACAGGCATCCATAAACTCGTCGGCCAGTTTTTCCGGGAAAGGATAGGGTGCCCCAAGTTTCAGGACAGGGATATCAGCTCTTCCATATTCTTCAAACATATCCTGGATCACACTTGAGGGAACTCCACCTGTTACAACCCCGAATGGATAAGATTTTTTCTTTTCAAGGGTGTGCATATTAAAAGGTGTCAGGGTGTTGAAGCGCTCACTGATTTTCACATGTTTTTCATTCAATGCCTTGTGCTGCAAAAACCTGAACTTTGGTGTGGAAGCCCAGCGAGTTGGCTCCCGTTTAAAATCAGCCTTGGTCAAATTGCTCTCAAGAACTCCGTATTTGATATTCTGCCGTGCATGGCAGACCCGGATGGCAGGTCTGACCAAAACTGGCACCTGGAATTCTTCAGATAATTCAAAGGCAAATTTTATCATTTCCCTTGCCTCTTCAGGACTTGAAGGATCCAGCACTGGCACCTTGCCAAGACGTGCCATGAGTCTTGAGTCCTGCTCCGTCTGGGATGAATGGGGTCCCGGGTCATCACAGGAGATAATCACAAGCCCGCCGATGTTGCCGATATAGGCGGATGACATAAAAGAGTCAGCTGCTACGTTCAGGCCCACCATTTTCATGCAGCAGGCAGCCCTCTTGCCTGAAATAGCCGCAGCAAAGGCATTGTCAAAGGCGACTTTTTCATTAATAGACCATTCAATACTGGTATTCAGATTGGCAGCTTTGGAAAACCGGACCACTTCCGGAAGGATTTCGCTAGACGGGGTCCCGGGGTAGGAGGTCATGATCTGGCAACCGGCCTCTAAAAGTCCAAGGGCTATGGCGCCGTTTCCTAATAAAAACTCTTGTTTCATTGTTGGATCCTTAAAATTTAGATTTTTGGAAAAATATACAATGGACTTTATCTGCCCACGATGGTCCGTCCGATGATCATTTTTTCGATTTCCTTAGCCCCTTCATAGATTTCAAGGACTTTTGCAGCCCTGTAGAAGCGCTCGATATCATAATCATCAAAATATCCATATCCGCCATGGAGCTGCAGAGCCTCGTCAACCACTTCAACGGCAATGCGCGAGGCATACATTTTTGCCATGGCAGTAACGTTTGTATCGGGTGTGCCATTATCAAGCAGCCAGGCAGCCTTGTACATAATATTCCTGGCAAGCTCTATTTTCACTGCCATATCAGCAATTTTGAATTGGACACCCTGGAAACTGCCAATGGGCTTTCCAAACTGTTTTCGTTCTCTTACATGTTTGACAGCCATGTCCAGAGCCCCCTGGGCAAGCCCTACACCATGGGCGCTGACATAAGCCCGGCTTCTGTCAAAAAAAGCCATGAGCTGGTGAAATCCGTTCCCACGCTTTCCAAGAAGGTTTTCTTCGGGCACACGGACATTGTTAAGATAAATGGCTGCCGTGTCTGAAGCGCGTAACCCCATTTTACCATGCATGGGGTCAGCCTTGTAACCTGGTCTGTCTGTCTCAACAATAATGATGCTGTGCCGCTTGGATCGGGCAGCATCGGGATCAGTCAAGGCAAAAACCAGCATGAATGTTCCACGGGTTCCGTTTCCAATCATGACTTTTGATCCATTAAGGACCCATTCATTGCCTTCTTTAACGGCAGTAGTTGCGGCTGCCAGGGTATCAGAACCTGCATCCGGCTCAGTTATGGCAAATCCCATAACTGCATCCCCTGTGAAAATGGGTTCTAAAAATTTTTTACCTTGTTCATCCGTACCAAAAAGCAGGAATTCTTCTGCACCAAATGTTAAAGAGCAAAGCTGCTGGCTGATACCGGGATCAACTTTCCAGAACTCTTCCATGACCATGGCCTGCTCAAGATAGCCTAATCCAGGACCACCGAATTTTTCAGGAATGAAAAGTCCGATAAGATCCAGTTTTCTTGCTTTTTCTACAATAGCTTCCGGATAGGTTTCATTTAAATCAAATTCCCGGCCCACAGGTGCCATTTCCCCTATGGCAAATTCTCTGGCAGCTTTCTGGATATATTTTTGTTCCTTTGTCAGTAAAAAATCCATTTGCCTGTCTCCTTATGTATATTTCCCAATAGCGTTTTCAAATCACCATTCACCATTCACCATTCACCATTCACCATTTACCATTTACCATTTACCATTTACCATTACAGCGGGATATTCCCATGCCTTCTAAAAGGTTCCGGCCGTTTTTTGTTTTTCAGCATTCTTAATCCCCGTATGATCTGGGTCCTGGTCTCACAAGGCTCGATAATACTGTCTACCAGCATATTGGAGGCTGCGTGAAACGGATTTGAATACTTATAATCATATTCTTTGATTTTCTGTGCTTTAAAACTTTCAGGATCATCTGCTTCCAAGATTTCTTTTCGGTAAATGATATTGATGGCTGCCGCAGTATCCAGCACAACAAGTTGGGACACAGGCCAGGCAAGCATCAGATCTACACCCATTCCAGCACAGCACATGGCCATGACAGCCCCTCCATATTCTTTTCTCAATGCCAGTGTAATCTTGGGAACGGTTGCTTCAGAATAGGCATACAGCATTTTAGCGCCATGACGGATGATTCCGGCATGTTCCTGGTCAACCCCGGGGAAATATCCAGGCACATCCACTAAATTCACTAAAGGGATATTAAAACAGTCACAAAATCTGATAAACCGGGCTGCCTTGTCTGAGGAATTATAATCCAGACATCCGGCCATAAAGGACGGCTGGTTAGCAACGATTCCCACTGTATCTCCGTCCAGGCGTGCAAGGCCCGTAATAATGCTGGGAGCAAACTCGGGAAGGATTTCCAGGAATTCATTTTTATCCACCAACTCAACAATAACCCTATGCATATCATAGGCTCTTTTAAACTCTGCCGGTACTATCTCAGTCAGAGTGTCATTTTTCCTTTCAGGATCATCTTCGCAGGGGCGTGAAGGTGGGAATTCGTCATGATTGGATGGCAAAAAGCTTAGAAGATATCGGATCAACTCAATGCTTTCCTGATCCGTTTTTGTGACAAAATGAGCCTGTCCCGTGACCCGACTGTGAACGCGGGCACCGCCAAGTTCCTCCAGGTTCACGGTTTCACCCGTTACATCATAGATGACTTTGGGACCGGTGATGACCATCTGGCTTTGTTTTTCCACCATTATGATAAAATCTGTCAATGCCGGTGAATACACAGACACACCGGCACAGGGGCCCATGATGCAGGAAATTTGTGGGATCACCCCGGATGCAGCCGTATTCCTGAAGAACATGCCGGCCACTCCCTTGGAAGCAAAAAAACCTTCATGAAGCCTTCCTCCGCCTGAATCATTAAGACAGATCAAGGGAGCTTTGACTTTGATGGCCTCATCCATGATTCTGCAGATCTTCTGGCCATGGATTGTCCCGACTGATCCTCCCAGAACCGTTGCATCCTGGGCATAGGCAAAGGCGGTCCTCCCGTCAATGGTGCCATAGCCAATTACCACGCCATCTCCAGGACCTTTTCTTTTTTCCATACCAAAATCCATGCACTGGCTTTCGGCTAGATCATTTAATTCCACAAAACTGCCCTTATCAAACAACAGATCAAGCCTTTCCCTTGGGCTCAGTTTACCTTTTGAACGCTGGCGATCTCTTGCTTTTTCGCCGCCCCCCATAAATGCCCGTTGCTGAAGGCTTTTCAATCTTTCAAGTTCTTTGCCGTGTGTTTTTGCGGTCATGACATATATCCTTGGGTTTAAGTTATATTGCCGTTAATAAGGCCATGAACTAATGAATTTTATTTACGTTGCATGACAGATCATTCATAATTGTATACGGTATACAATTATTTAATGTCAAGCACTATTTTATTGTAAATAAGTATTTTCCTATCCGCACATAACCTGATATAAAT
>JAQICW010000755.1 GCA_027858355.1 Desulfobacula sp. | reverse complement strand
TCCTGATTGTGACTCCGGAAGTGACTTATCTTCCTGAAGATATGGGTGATCAGTCTAATTATTCTGCAAAGGCAGGGGGACTTGCCGATGTGTCTGCAGCTCTCATAAGTGCATTGTTTGATTTTGGCTGTGATGTTCATGTGGCCCTGCCTGATTATCGTTCTATTTTTAATGGATACACCACAAAGACACACAACAGGGAACTTGAAAAAATAAGAAAACGCCTGGATGATGAAAGAATTCATCTGGCTGCTGACCGGGCGTTTTTTTATCTTGATAATGTCTATTCCGGATATTCAGATAAAGACCTTAAAGTATCCCTGGCATTTCAAAGAGAGGTCATTAACAACATCATTCCAAGGGTTGAACCGGATATTATCCATTGCAACGACTGGATGACTGGCTTGATTCCTGCCATGGCAAGGCAGCTTGAAATCCCCTGCCTGTTTACGATTCACAATATTCATACCATGACATCCACCATGGCTGAAATTGAGGACAGGGGCATAGATGCTGCATCTTTCTGGAACCAGCTGTTTTTTAAAACCCCGCCCTATAATTATGAAGAAAGCCGGGACTGGAACCGGGTGGATTTTTTAACTTCAGGTGTGTTTGCAGCCCATTATGTAAATACAGTAAGTCCCACTTTTTTAAAAGAAATTGTTGAAGACCGACATCCTTTTGTTGAAAGCTGCTTAAAAAATGAGTTGATCAATAAATACCATGCTGGATGTGCCACAGGAATTTTAAATGCGCCTGAGCCGGAATTCAACCCTGCTGTTGATGTGATGATCCGGTATAATTATGGGCCTAAAAATCACAGGAAAATGAAGGCTAAAAACAAACTATGTATTCAAAAAATTCTTGACCTTGATCAAGATGAGAATGCCGTCATGTTTTTCTGGCCGTCAAGACTTGATCCAGTGCAGAAAGGATGCCAGCTTCTGGCTCAGATTATGTATGATATTGTATCCCAATACTGGGATGCCAATCTCCAGATTGTTTCTGTGGCCAGTGGAGAATATCAAAAAAATTTTCATGATCTTGTCAGGTTTCATAGCCTTGAACGAAGAGTTGCCATTTGCGGATTCAGTGAGGGATTGTCCCACCAGGCCTTTTCTGGCAGTGATTTTCTATTTATGCCGTCCTCCTTTGAACCCTGCGGTCTTCCCCAGATGGTGGGCGGCATCTATGGGACATTACCCATTGTACATGATACAGGAGGTTTGCATGATACCATCCACCAACTGGATTATGAAAATAATGTGGGTAACGGGTTTTTATTTAATGTTCATGATGCCAGCGGGTTTAAATGGGCCATAGACAGGGCCATGGATTTTTATTTTCTTGACCCGGATATAAAGGAAGTTCAAATTAACCGGATTATGATTGAAAGTGTACTTGAATTTAACCATAGTAGATGTGCGGAAGAGTATATTAACTTATATGAAAAAATGCTTAAAAGACCATTCATTGTCTGATCCTGGAATTTTCAATGATCCTTATCTTCTCGCCTATGCAGATATTATATCCTCAAGGCGATTAAGCTCCATTGGACTTGAAAATAAAATAAAACAGGAAAACAAGGGTTCTTTGCAGTCTTTTGCAGATTATCATAAGATTTTTGGCCTTCATTTTGATAAGGCTATAGATAAGGATAAGGGCTCATGGATTTTCAGGGAATGGGCCCCCAATGCAAAAGAGATGTTTATTGTCTGCGAAAAAACATCCTGGCTGAAAAATAAAGATTTTCAGCTTAATAAAAAAGATAACCATGTATTTGAAAGACGATTTTCAAAAGAAACATTTTCTCACAAAGATCTTTTCAGACTAAAAATTGTATGGCCGGGGGGGGAGGGTGACAGGATTCCCACTGCAGCCACAAGGGTTGTTCAGGACCCCCATACTGATATTTTTAATGCCCAGGTCTGGCAGCCAGAGGAACAATACAAATGGAAAACAAAAAAAAATCCGCCTTTAACAAAAAGGTCACAAGTAACAAAAAGGTCACAAGCAAAAAGGCCGCTGTTGATCTATGAAGCCCATGTAGGCATGGCATTGGAAGAGGGCAGGGTAGGGACATATGTTGAATTTGAGAACCATATTCTGCCAAAAATAGTCGATGCAGGGTATACTGCCGTTCAGCTGATGGCCATTCAGGAGCATCCCTATTATGGGTCATTTGGGTATCATGTCGCAAACTTTTTTGCACCATCATCAAGATTTGGCACCCCGGAAGAATTAAAGAGCCTGATTGATGCTGCTCATAAAAAAGGCATAAAGGTTTTTATGGATATCATTCATTCCCATGCTGTAAATAATGAAGTGGAAGGTATTGCAAAATTTGACGGAACTGGTTACCAGTTTTTCCATGACGGCCCCAAAGGTTACCACAGGCAATGGGATTCAAGATGTTTTGATTATGGTAAAGCTTATGTATTAAAATTTCTCCTGTCCAATGTAAAATTCTGGATTGAAGAATTTCAGATTGACGGGTTCAGGTTTGACGGTATTACCAGCATGCTGTTTAAAGATCATGGTCTTGGACGGGCATTTGCAAGTTATGCAGATTACTATGGGGATGATGTGGATATGGATGCCCTGTCGTATTTGTACCTTGCAAACAGCCTTGCCCATGACATTAATCCTGATTTTATCACCATTGCCGAAGATGTCAGCGGATATCCAGGGCTTGCCGCTCCCATTTCAAAAGGGGGTACAGGGTTTGATTACCGTTATGCCATGGGGATTGCAGATTTCTGGATACGCTTGTTAAAAGACTATAAAGATGAGCTATGGCCCCTGGGCACCCTCTGGCATGAACTGACAACAAAAAGAAAAGAAGAAAAAACCATCTCCTATGCTGAATCCCACGACCAGGCCCTGGTGGGTGATAAAACCCATATGATGCATCTGATGGGCAATAATATCTATACATCCATGAAAAAGGATAATGAAAGTATTGAAACTTTCAGGGGTGTGGCCCTGCATAAGATGATCCGCCTGATTACCATTGCCACGGCAGGTTCCGGCTATCTGAATTTTATGGGTAATGAATTCGGGCATCCTGAATGGGTGGATTTTCCATCAGAGAGAAACAATTTTTCTTATCACTATGCCAGACGTCAGTGGTCATTAAAATATGATCAGGATCTGTATTTTCCCTGCCTTTTTGAATTTGATAAGAAAATGATTGCCTTTGTTAAGGAACAGGATCTGTTTTCTTCGCCTGATGTGAATCGTTTATGTGTGCATGAAGATGACAAGGTCATTGCCTTTGAAAGGAATCAAATAATTTTTGTTTTTAATTTTCATCATTCAAAGTCTTTTTCAGATTATATGTTTGATGTTCAGCCGGGTGAGTACAAGATGATTTTTAATTCTGATGAAACCCGGTTTGGCGGAAAAGGCAGACTTAAACAGGATCAGATCCATTCTAGTTTTTTTGATTCAAAAAGATTTGGCAATGGGAATCTAATAAGTCTTTACCTGCCGACAAGGACGGCAATAGTATTGAAATTGGATTTGAAAAAAGCATGAACTTTATTTTTCTCATATCTTTTTTTCTCATTGACAAGGGTTGAAAGAATCTGTAGGGTACGCCAATATTTTGGATAAAAAAATGTATAAAATAAAACACATAAGCATATTTAATTTTGGACGTTTCTTTTTTAGAAACGTTCATCCGATGTGACGTTTTATTTTTTTGTTAAATAAAACCCCGGGTGGACATGAAAACCACCCGGGGTTTTTTAGGTTTTAAGGCTCTGGGGAAATTTTTCCAGAGCCTTTTTTATTTTAAACGGTTTTAAATTATTTTTTTAAAAGGGAGAAAATCAATGATTCTTGTACTTGAAAGCAAGATTACTCAAAATCAGACGGATAAAATTAAAAACAGGCTTTCTGATGAAGAGTGTATCACACGTGAAATCACAGATGACGGCAGAAATATAATCGGCGTCATCGGTAAAATCAGAACAAGCCTGGATGAATTTAAGCAAATGGACGGTGTCGCTGATGCCTTTCCCATTAAAACCCCCTATAAACTTGTCAGCCGGGAATTTAAATCAGAAGATACCAGGGTGAAGGTCGGCAATGTTGTGGTGGGAGCAGATAGAATTGTCATTGTGGCAGGGCCTTGCGCAGTAGAAAGCCATGATCAGGCCATGACCATTGCAAAAGAGGTAAAAAAATATGGTGCGGTTCTGTTCCGTGGAGGTGCGTATAAACCCAGATCTTCACCATATTCCTTCCAGGGACTGGAAGAAGAAGGGCTTAAAATTCTTGCTGATGTCAGGGAAAAGACAGGGCTTGGAGTGGTCACGGAAATTACATCTGTTTTTCAGGCAGATTTGATGAAAAAATATGTTGATGTTGTTCAGATCGGTGCCCGGAACATGCAGAATTTTGAGCTTTTAAAATGTGTCGGCCGCATGGGATTACCCGTTGTGTTGAAAAGGGGACTTGCCGCTACAATTCTGGAATGGTTGATGTCTGCAGAATATATTATGGCAGAGGGAAACAACAATGTTATCCTTTGTGAAAGGGGTATCAGAACCTTTGAACCCTATACCAGAAATACTTTGGATCTTTCAGCCATTCCGGTTTTGAGAAAATTGACCCATCTGCCTATTATCATTGATCCAAGCCATGCAACGGGTATGAGGGAAAAAGTAAGTCCCATGGCAAGGGCAGCCGTGGCAGCAGGGGCGGATGCTCTCATGATAGAGGTCCATAATAATCCAGACCAGGCGCTTTCAGACGGGCCCCAGAGCCTTTATCCGGAACAATTCGGGCAGCTTACCCGGGATATCTACGTTATTGCACCAGTTGTGGGCAAACAGCTTGATTTTGATTATTTGAAAAAATCAGAAATGATCAATAATATGGAAGCCAAAGATTCAAAAACAGCCGCTTTTATTGGTGAATATGGGGCTTACAGCCACAAGGCAAGCCTGGGCTATTTTGGTGAAGAAATCACACCCATTCCCATGAAAACATTTAAAGATATTTTTCATGCTGTTCAAACCGGGGGTTGCCAGTATGGAGTTATCCCGTTGGAAAATTCTCTTTCCGGGTCCATCCATGAGAATTTTGATCTTCTCCAGGAATATGATCTCAAGATTATAGGAGAGATTACCTTAAGGATTCAACATGCTTTAATTGCCCATGAAAATGTTTCAAAGAATGAAATTACAAAAATTCTTGCACCACCACCGGCATTTTCCCAATGTAAAAATTATCTGGATCAATATCCTGATATTGAACAGATCCCTGTAAAGGCAACATCCAGTGCAGTAAGGTATGTCAAAGATTCCAATGACAAACATGCTGCTGCCATCGGATCGACCATGGCAGCAAAAATTTTTAATATGAATATTCTTGAAGAGTCTATTGAAGATAATCCAAGGAATTATACAAGGTTTGCCATTATTGCCAAAGAAGTCAAAGGCCATAAAAAAGTGAACAAAACATCCATCATTTTTTCCACTGGAAATAAGCCTGGCGCTTTATTTGAAGTAATGAAAGTTTTTTCAGAATATCAGATTAATCTTGTTAAATTAGAATCCCGCCCCATGCTTGGAAAACCATGGGAATACATGTTCTATGTGGATATTGAAGCTGATATTGAAAGCCCTGAACTTGCAGGTGTTATGAAAAAACTTCAGGAGAAATCGGAAAACCTAAGAATTCTGGGGCGCTATTAGAAAGGTTTTTATTGTAAAACTTTCAGGTTTTCGATCAGGCACTAATTTAAAAAATAGTGGTAGTTCTTGAAAAGCATGGAATCTTTGGTAGAATGATTCCAGAACTTTTAAATTAAGGAGTAATAATGGATAACAGGCAAAAACTGATCGTACTTCCCCTTCAGCCGGATGTGGATCAAAAATACAATGGGATCGGTTTAGGGATTCATTTTTTACTTGGCAATATGATTGCCATTCATCCAGACCTTGCTGAGTTCTGGTTTGGGTGGCGGGTGAACAAAATTTTTAAAACTGTTCCTGATCTACAGGCTTTTTGCAGAGGCAACATGGGTATAGATGTTAACCTGCTTGCAAAGGAGCAGAAAATAAGATTCTGGCTTTACGGCAGATACAGAGAAACCAATGGCATTGTTTCGGTTTCTCTATCTCTTTATGATGCAGATCTTGAAAAAAATTATGCTATTGATCTTCATCTTGATACATCTGATTTTTTTATCAATTTTGGCCATTGTTTTTTTAAATGGCTGGCTCTTTGCAACCTGCCCCTTGATAACGACCAGATGATGAAAGCATTATGGAAGGAAAAGATCAGTATTAAGGGCCTTGAATACCTTGGTTACGCAGTTGAGACAACTTACCTGAATTATATAGATTCCACTTTATTTAAAGACGGACTTTTTGATCTTGAATGGTTTGAAAAAGCTGTTATGGAATCCCCCATGTCCTACCTGACTCATAATATCAAAGGATGGGCACTTTATAAAAACAAAGTCTATGGAAAATCCAAAGATTGCTTTAAAAAAGCTCTGGAAAAAAATGAAGATGGTATTGGTGCGCTTGCAGGTATGATGTGGTGTTATGTTTTTGAAAAAAATAAAACAAAGGCACTTGCGTTTTCAATTGCCAAGGCAGATGTAAAAAATGAACACCATGATATTGCCATGAAATTTATAGAAAAAAAATTCCCCGGCTGACCCTGTTCTTTTTGCCAATCTGGTAAGACTTGATTGAGTTTCAGGCATTTGATGATTAAACTCTGGAAAAACAAAACACTTAAGTGGAGGTCTCTTATGCAAAAAAAATACTCAGCAAAATACTCAGCCTCAGCAAAATACTCAGCATTGATTATTTGCATCATATTGGCAGGACTATTTTCAATTATTGGATGCATGGAACTATATGGCAGGATAAAATACAATCCTGATGTTATCAAATTATATACCAATCAGGTTGGCCTGCCAGATTATAATTATTATTACACTGGAAGATCCAAACTCCCTGATGCCGTCATTGGGATTGATAAAAAATACAAATTTAATGACCGGTTATGGGGCAAAATTGAAAACCATCCGGACGTGTATAAGAAAATATATAATTTAAATGATACACCTTATGGTGATTCTGATTTGATCGGAAGTGATATCATTGACAATAATGGTTTAAAATTGGGAATCTGGTTTTCGTCTTATTATCACACGGTTGTTAAAAAGAATCCTGACGGCACAGTGGAGGTTTATACCCCCTATGAACCTGATGACTATGAACCCGATTTCTTAAGCAAATAAACATAAGAAGGTTCCTTTTTTTAAAAAAAAGACAGAGAAATCAACACCTATTTCACATTGCTTTGGCGACCTGCAAAAATAGTTGTACCGATGATGATCAAACCGCCGATAAGGGTTCTTAGCTGGGGTGTTTCATTGAGCAGGAAAAAAGCCAGAACAATCCCATAAACCGGTTCAAGCCCTGCAATGACGGATGCGGTTTGCGCTCTTATAAAGCCCAGAGATTTTATAAACAGGGTGTGGGCAAGGGCAGTGCAGAAAACCCCTAAAAAGATGAGAAAGGGAAGGTCGGAAAATTGAGGTGGGGCAATTTGAATAATAAGGATTGGAACCACTAAAAATATGGTTGCAAAAAGGTTTTGGTAAAATGCTATGGCAATAGCATCGGAGATTCTTGCATTTCTTCTGTTTACAAGGGATAAAAGTGCAAAGGTAAATCCTGAAATGATCCCGAAAAATCCACCTCTGGTGATATTATCTGAAAAATTAAAATTCGGGATAACAAGAAGAATCCCGATAAAAACAGCCCCGGCAATAAATATATCTGTTAGTTTAAGCCTGTCTTTGAAAAATAAGGGTTACAGAAAGGTCACAAATAAAGGAAAGGTGGAAAAGGTGACAAGCCCTATAGCCACACTTGAAATCTGAATGGAAAGAAAAAAACTCCACCAGTGAACAGCCAGAAGGATTCCCTGCAAAAGAAAAAAGAAAACTTCTTTTTTATCAAACCCAGACAATACAGTCTTTGAAAAAAACCGCGCAAAGAAAAAGAGGGAAATGGATGCAAAAAAGGTTCTTCCAAGAACAATATAAAGGGGGCTGCAGGACAAAAATTTGCCGAATAGCCCTGCAAATCCAAACAGAAAAACAGCGATATGGATTTGTACAACCCCTTTATTCAATAAGCAGGGTTTCAAATTAATCTTGTCTTATGGGTTTTTTGGGTCTTCTGGGTCACCTGGCTCACCTGGTGAGTTGCCGGTATTTTATCCTGGTTGGCTGATCCGCCTTTATTCCCAGCCGTTTTTTTCTATCTCGTTCATAATCAGAATATGACCCTTCAAAAAACAGGGTCTGGCTGTCTCCCTCAAATGCCAGGATATGGGTGGCAATTCTGTCCAGAAACCACCGGTCATGGCTGATAATAACTGCACAACCGGCAAAGCTTTCCAGGGCTTCCTCCAATGCTCTCAGGGTGTTGACATCCAGATCATTGGTGGGCTCATCCAATAATAAAAGGTTGGCTTCTTTTTTCAGTATGGTTGCCAGGTGTACCCGGTTTCTTTCCCCGCCTGAAATATCTTTGACTTTCTTTTGCTGGTCAGATCCTGAAAAATTAAATTTTGCCACATAAGCCCTTGAGTTGATTTCTCTTCCACCAATGAGCATTTTATCATTTCCGTCTGAAAGCAGTTCAAAAATTGTTCGTTCAGGATCAAGGGTGTCTCTTTCCTGATCCACATAGGCAAGTTTGACACTCTGGCCAAGCTCAATTGTTCCTGCGTCTGGTTTTTGTCTGCCTGTGATCATGTTGAAAAGAGTTGTTTTGCCGGCTCCATTGGGTCCTACAATACCAATAATTGCCCCGGGGGGAATGACAAAGTTCATATCCTCAACCAGGAGCTTGTTTTCAAATGCTTTGGTAACACCTTTAGCCACAATGACTTTCTCTCCAAGTCTGGGCCCGGGCGGAATGAATATTTCCAAATCACGTTCCTGTTGTTGTACATCTTTTTTCAGAAGGTCTTCATAGGCAGTGATCCTGGCTTTTGATTTGGTCCGTCTGCTTTTGGGTGACATATTGATCCACTCAAGCTCCCTTTGAAGGGTCTGCTGTCGTTTGGATTCTGATTTTTGTTCAGTTGCCAGCCGTTTTTGTTTCTGATCAAGCCAGGAATAATAGTTGCCTTTCCAGGGAATCCCTTCTCCGCGGTCCAGCTCAAGAATCCATCCAGCAACATTATCCAGGAAATACCGGTCATGGGTGACGGCAATAACAGTTCCTTCATACCTGTTTAAATGTTCTTCAAGCCAGCCAACAGATTCAGCATCAAGATGGTTTGTGGGTTCATCCAGCAGGAGAATATCGGGTTTTTGCAGCAACAGCCGGCAAAGGGCCACTCGTCGTTTTTCACCTCCGGAGATCACATTAACCGGCGTATCACCGGCAGGACACCGCAGAGCATCCATGGCCATCTTCAGTTTGGAATCAAGGTCCCAGGCATCCATATGATCCAGTTTTTCCTGGATTCTGCCCTGTTTTTCAATGAGTTTGTCCATTTCATCATCAGCCATGGGGTTGGCAAATTCTTCTGAAATTTTTTCATATTCATTTAACAGATCAACTGTTTCTTTAACCCCTTCTTCAACCACCTGGCGAACTGTCTTTTTACTGTCAACAAGGGGTTCCTGTTCAAGATAACCGACACTGAGTCCTTTGGAGAGGATTGTCTCACCTGAAAATTCAGAATCAACCCCTGCCAATATCTTTAACAAAGAACTTTTACCCGAGCCGTTTAATCCTAACACTCCGATTTTTGCCCCGTAAAAATAGGACAGGTAAATATCTTTGAGTACCTGTTTTGTGCCATGGAATTTACTCACATTGACCATGGTATAGATCACTTTTTTTGTATCCTGGGTCATTTTTTACAACTCCTTATTCAATAACAGCAATGCACTCAATTTCAATAAGGGCATTTTTGGGCAACCGGCCCACTTCAAAAGCGGATCTTGCAGGCTTGTGGCCTGCAAGGCATTTTTCATATAATTTGTTCATACCCATGAAATCATCAATATTATCTAAAAATATGGTGGCCTTAATAATTTTATCTAAGCCTATGCCTACTTCCGATAGGACAGTCTCAATATTTTTCATGACCTGTGCTGTCTGCTCTTCAATATTGACTCCCTTAAGTTCCATTGTTTCAGGGTCAAAGGCAAGCTGGCCTGAACAAAATACCATATCATTATGAACAATGGCATGGCAGTAGGGGCCAATGGCGGCAGGGGCTTTTGTAGAAAAAATCTGTTTCATTGTATCCTCCTTTTTTATTTTAAATTAATTATAAAGTGTCACAATTGGTTCTTTTAATATCAGGCTTAAGGCGTCTTTTGCGGTTTTGGCAATAATGGGAAAGGTTTCTTCCAGTTTCGCTATCTGCCTTAAATTGTCACCCGTTCTTAAAATCAATCGTGCAAGGTCTCCTTCTGCAAAATCCGACCCCTTTACTATATCTTCCCAGGGTTCATCATGGGCCCAGAGATAGATCAGCAGGCTTGGTTGAATAAACAGATTGGGGGCATCAAAGCCTTTTTCCAAAAGCTTAATGGCAAAGGGTTTTAATCCTTTTCTTGCATCCAGAAAAACTTCCTTCAGACGTTTGGGAAGAGCCTGGGAGTATAGCGGGTCATCTGTAAATTCTTTTTCATTGACAAAAGACCCAATAATGCAAGCCAGTAAAGCAGGATTTTTCTGGGGTAAAAGGTTTTCCCGGATAGCCTGGGCCACCAGAAGCGGGGCATCAATTCTCAGTTTTGAAGCCCAGATCCCGTCTTCTGTAAGGGTTCCTTGCTCTGTAACAAATTTTTCATCAATCATAAAATCCATGTGATCTAAAAAATCATTCCAGAGAAGTTCAAGGCCTGTTCCGAATTTTTCCCTTGCTTTTTTCCCTCTTTTTTTCCCTGACAGGATTAAATGTGACGCAAATGATTTTTCAAGAAGCAGTTTTATCTGATCAGGATTATGGGACAGCAACAGATTTAATACCATGGAAAAATTGATGGTGATCTGGCTTTCAATGTCTAAGGGAGGGGAATTGATTAATTTTGCGACATAATTTAAATCCATGAATTTGCCAGGCAAAACAATGGCAAATCCAATTTTATCCATGCCTCTTCTTCCGGCTCTACCCGTCATCTGCTGAAATTCACTGGGGGTTAATCCCATGAATTCAACCCCATTAAACCGGTCGGAATTAAGGACGACCACGGATCGTGCAGGAAAATTAACCCCTGCCGCCACTGTGGATGTCGCAAACATGGCATCCAGTAAACCTCCGGCCATAAGGGTTTCAACCACCACTTTCCATGCAGGAAGATGACCGCTGTGGTGGGATGCAGTGGCTGTCTGTTCAAGAAAGGATCGATGTTTGTGATCTGCCAGATGAGGATTCCCTGATACCAGTTCATTGATCCTGTGACGCAGGGCCTCTTTTTTTTGGGGATTTTTGGATAACAGGCTTGAATTACAAAGTTTTATGGCCTGATCACATTCTGCCCTTGATTTTAAAAAAAAGATGGCTGGCAGCAAATGATATCTGTCCAGGATGTGAAGGATGTCTGCAAATGGGGGAAGTTGTCCAGCATGTCCTATAGAAGGTCTGTTTTTTGCATTTGCAAATTTAAATACTTTTTTATGAAGTTTTTGTTTCTGGCCCGTGGCAAGAGGTCCCATTAACGGGAAAAGGGTTCCTGAAGGGTGCATAAAAAGAGGAAACAGGGGAACCGGCCGGTCATGGTTTTCAATGACATGACATCTTTTACCCCGGATGGATTCAAGCCATTTTGCTATTTGAAAAGGGTTACCAATGGTAGCGGAAAGTAATAGCAAAGGAATTCGAACTGGCAGATAGATCATGATCTCTTCCCAGACCACTCCTCGCTGCTCATCTCCAAGAAAATGGGCTTCATCCAGAATTATCAGATCACAGGTTAAATTTTCTCCTGTATACATGGAATCGTAAAGCTGATTTCTCAGAATTTCCGTGGTACCGATAACAATTGCAGCATCTGGATTCTCTTTGATATCTCCTGTTAGAATTCCGACATTTTCTTTGCCGAAAAGCTTTGAAAACTGGGCATGGATGGAATTGGTCAACGCCTTTAAAGGGGTGGCATACCAGACTTTTCCTTTTTTTCCAATTACTTTTTGGGCAACCTGTTCAGCGATCCAGGTTTTACCGGAACCTGTGGGAGCCGTGACCAGACAATCAGATTTAGCTATGGCTTTTATGGCTTGAAGTTGGAAGGGATCAGGCACAAACAGGTTTTCTTCAGGGACCCCTATTTTTTTAAACACATGTTTTAAAGATTTTTCAGAGCCGGGGCTCATCTGTTTGATCTCGGTATTTTCTTCTAATTTTTTATAGGATCTTTTTGGGCGATAAAATTTTTTTCTCATAACGATGATAAACCATAAAAACCAATATTTTGCAAGTTTTTACTCACCGTCAGCCTGGTGAATCCCATATAAAAAAAGGGATACTTTAACAAAACAGGATTTGATTGATTTCCAAGGTAATGAAATTTTAGATACTGAAATTTTTATACTGACATCATCACATGTCTGCCAGTGGTGGCAAGTATCCCTTTTTCCTGCATGTATTCGCCACGTTCGCCCTCAAATGGTTCAGAAGACAAAGGGACCAGTATAGTATACTTCACATTCCATCCAGTCTGTTTTAAAATTTTACAATAATCAATAAAGAAAATAGCCTTTTTGGGATCTTCCTTGTAAGCAGGACAATCATAATAATCTCGGTAATCCCTGTTAATAAAGGCAAGCCTGGTATTTTTTTTGAATTGCTTTCTTAAAAAAAGCAAGCTG